>CAZHFS010000309.1:0-3894 GCA_964531885.1 uncultured Propionivibrio sp. | reverse complement strand
AGGGTGTAGGCGGCGCGCAGTTCCATGCCGGGCTGGTAGGCCGGGCCGGGCGTGCCGTCGTGCAGCAGGCCCATGTCGCCGGTGACCACGCCGGCCACGGCACCGTCATCGCCGTAGAGTACGTCGGCGGCGGCAAAGCCAGGGTAGATTTCCACGCCGAGTGCTTCGGCCTCGCGCCCCAGCCAGCGGCAGACTTCGGCGAGGCTCACGATGTAGTTGCCGGCGTTGTGCAGGCAGTCGGGCAACAGGGCGTTGGGCAGGCGGGTGTGCGCGCCTTCACGCAGCCACAGCATGCGGTCTTCGCGCACCGGGGTGGTCAGCGGGGCGCCGCGTTCGGCCCAGTCGGGCAGGAGTTCGTTGAGCGCGCGCGGGTCGAGCACGGCGCCGGAAACGATGTGGCCGCCGATTTCGGCGGCTTTGTCGATCAGGCAGACGCTGATTTCGCGCCCGGCCTGGGCGGCGCACTGTTTGAGCCGGATCGCCGCCGACAAGCCTGCGGGGCCGCCGCCGACGATGACGACGTCAAATTCCATGGCTTCTCTCTGCATTATGGTCCTCGGTAGGTTTGGGCGGTATGCCGCGTGGGCAGGGCGACGGTTGTTGGGCGCAGGGCGTTGGGCTATTGTACGGCCTGTGGTTCGGCCTGTTGTACAGCCTGTTGCACGGATCGGCCTGCGCCGTCGCCGTTGTCATCGTAGGGAAACGGCGGCAGCAGCGTCAATAGCAAAGCGCGATTCGTGGGCCAATTCTTTCCGCTCCGGGCCCGGAGCGTGGTATTTCGTCCATCGGCGGGAGGTGAAATGCAGAACGAAACTAACGGCAAGCCGGTACATGTCAGCCGGATTCCCATTCGCTGGGGCGACATGGACGCCTACGGCCATGTGAATAACGCCGTCTATTTCCGTTACATGGAGCAGGCGCGGATCGACCTGCTCGAAGCCCTGGGCGTGCCCATCGATACCCGGGTGCAGGGGCCGGTGATCGTGAATGCGGCGTGTACCTTCCTTGCCCCGCTCAACTACCCGGGCGAAGTCGAGGTGCGCGTGTTCGGCGGCGAACTCGGGCGCAGCAGCATCCCCACGCGCTATGAGCTGCGCAAGGTGGGTGAGGAGACGCTGTACGCCCACGGCGAGGCGAAGATCGTGTGGATCGACGTGACCACGGGGCGCTCGGTGCCGCTGCCCGAGAGTCTGCGCGAGGCGCTGGGCGGTTGATGCCTGGGCCTGCCGCCGGCCAATGCCGGCATGTTTGATGCGAACAAAGGGGCGGATTTTGTTACGAATTCTCGGCAATATTTTCTGGTTCATTTTCGGTGGCCTGGTAATGGGCCTGGGTTGGTGGCTGGCCGGCGTGCTGTGCTTCATCTCGATCGTCGGCATTCCCTGGGGGCGGGCGTGCTTCGTGATCGGCGGCTTTGCCTTCCTGCCTTTCGGGCGTGAGGCGGTCAACCGTGAGGACCTGACCCGGCGCGGCGACCTCGGGACGGGGGCGTTTGGTTTCATCGGCAACGTGATCTGGTTTGTGGTGGCCGGCATCTGGCTGGCCATCGGCCACCTGTGCTCGGCCGTGGCGTGTTTCGTGACCATTATCGGGATTCCCTTTGGCGTCCAGCATCTCAAGTTGGCGCTGCTGACCCTGGCTCCGATCGGCAAGACCATCGTCGATAAAGAATTGGCGGCGGCGGTGCGCGGCGAGGCGGCGCAGTCCGAGCTGGACCGCCGCCGTGTCTAGCCCGGGGCAAGGCTCGACGCATGGCGAGCGCATGCGTTGGCGTCGTGTGCTGGTTGAGCGCGCGCAAGCGGGCGATCTGACGCCGCGGGGCCTGGCACTGGCCTTGTCGCGGCTGGGCATCCTGCCCGATGTGGCGGGCTGGCGCTTCTTTGCCGACCGGGCGTTGCTGGCGGCCGGGACGCTCCTGATTCTGGCCGGGGTCGTTTTCTTCTTTGCCTACAACTGGACCGGCCTGCATCGTTTCGTGCGGATTGCGCTCGTTGCCGTGCCCCTGCTCGGGTCGGCGCTGGCGGCGCTCTATTGCGCGCGCCCGGCGGCGCAGGTTGGGCGGCATTATCTCGAAGCGGCGCTGGGCGCGGGCGTCGTATTGATCGGCGTCCTGCTGGCCGTGGTCGGCCAGATTTACCAGACCGGGGCGGACAGCGAACTGCTGTTTGCCGGCTGGGCGCTCTTTGCCCTGCCTTGGGTGCTGGTCGCGGCGGTGCCCTGGCTGTGGTTGTTCTGGCTGCTGCTCGTCAACGTGGCGCTCGGGCTGTATCTGGCCGGGCGCGCCGATATCTGGGCCATGTTCAGCGTGCAGAGCATGCCCTTGTGGTGGCCCTTGCTGCTCAATGGCATCACGCTCGCGGTGTGGGAGGGGCTGGCCTGGCGCGGTGTGTTCGGGCGGACGGCATATGGGCCGCGCTGCGTGGCGTTCCTGGCCACGGCGGCGGCTACCGTGCCGGCCTTGGCCTGGGTTTTCCGTGGCAGCGGGGAGGTCTGGCCTGGGCTTGAATGGGTGCCGCTCTACTATGGGGTGTGGGCCATCGCAGTGAGCCTGTTTTATCGCTTCCGGGTGCGGGATATCGTGCCCCTGGCCCTGCTTTCCGGCTCGCTGGTGTGTGTGTTGAGCGCCATGCTCGCGCGCCAGCTGTTCGAGGGGCACCGTACCGAGTCGAGCAGTTTTCTGCTGCTCGGGCTGGCCATTGCCGGGATGAGTGCCGCGGCCACAGCCTGGATGCGCCATACCGCGCGCCGGTGGGCAGTGGAAGCGGGGGCGCTGGATAAGTCGGGTGACGGGGAGGGGAGCCGATGAACCCACGCATCGCGTCACTGGAGCACGAATTGCGCCAGTCCGGCGACTGGCGCGAGCCAGCCATGGGCAGTCTGGCCCTGGCGCTGGAGGCCCCGGAGGATGTCCTGGCGCAGTCGCGCTGGGTGCTTGCCCTGCAGGTGGTCGGGGCATGGGTGGCGGCGCTCTGCGTGCTTGCCTTCCTGGGCTTCGGGGTCGGGGCGCTGATCAAGAGCGCCAGCGGCTGGCTGGTCCTCGGTGGGGGGCTGACCGCCCTGTGCGGCTTTGCCCTTACCCAGATGTCCGGCGTGGTCGTGCGCCAGTTCATCCTTGCGGCCAGCCTGGCGGGGCATGGCGCTTTGCTGGTCGGGGCCGGGAGCCTTGGATCAAGCGCCGAGGCGTCGGCCTATTTTGCGATTGCGGCGTATGAGGCGCTGCTGCTGTTCTGGGTGGGCTGGTGGCCGCATCGTCTGGTGGCGGCCTTGCTGGTTTGCCTGGCACCGCTTTGTGCCTTGCTGTCTCTGGATGCCACCATGTTCGTGCGCTACCTGCCGGCGGGGTTGTGGCTCGTTGCGGTGGGCTTGTGGCTGACCGAATCGCGCTGGTTGGCGCTAAAACGCGCCGCCGCGCTCGAGGCCCTGGCGTTTTGTGCCGGCCTTGTCGCGCTGTGGTTTGCGTTTCTGGGCCGGGGCTGGGTCATCCTGTTTTCCGGGGCGCGGGCGACCGACCTCTGGCTGCCGGCATTGCTCTGCGTGGTGAGCCTGTGCGCGCTGCTCTGGCTGGCCCGGCCTTGCCTGCGGTCGGTGCGGCTGGCGGTCGGGCTCGGATTGCTGCTGGGGGCGCTGGCGCTGGCCTGGCAGACCCCGGCGCTGGCCATGGGAAGTTTTCTGCTGGCCGTCGGCGTGATGCGCGGTCGGACGATGTTGGCAGCCTTTGGCGGTGTGGTTTTTGTCTTGGCGCTCGGGAAGTTCTACTACGACCTCAATACGACCTTGTTGCTCAAATCGGGCTATCTCGTGCTAGGGGGCGTGCTTTTGCTGCTTGCCCGCGCCCTGCTGGTCAGTGAGTCGCCACTTTCGACACCGTAGGAAGCATGAACGCCACGACCCTGC
>CAZHFS010000308.1:0-3905 GCA_964531885.1 uncultured Propionivibrio sp. | reverse complement strand
CAAAAAGCGCAGTTGTTGCCAGCGTCATCGCCGCATCGGGGATATGATTGCAATCTAGATCGATGCCCTTCAGCCGCCCGGTCTCTGGCGCTGCGGCCTCGATCCAGTCTGGCCCGAACGTCACGCGCGCACCCATCGCCGCCAGGGCATCGGCAAAACGCACATCGCCCTGCAAGGACTCGTTGCCCACCCCCTCAACCCGCAAGGGGCCGCCACCCAGCGCTCCAAGCGCGAGGAAATATGACGCCGAGGACGCATCCCCTTCCACCGTATACACCCCGGGCGAACGGTAGCGCGCGCCGGCAGGCACATGGAAGCGCTGCCACCCCTCTCGCTCCACCCGCACGCCAAAACGTGCCATCGCACCGAGTGTGATCTCGATATACGGACGGGAAATCAATTCTCCTACCACCTCGACGGTAGTGGCGACGCCGGTCAACGGCAGCGCCAGCAGCAACCCCGTAAGGAACTGGCTCGACACATCGCCGCGCACCCGCACCACGCCGCCGGGACGCAGCGCTGCCGGACGCAGGCGCAAGGGTGGAAAGCCCTCATTTTCCAGATAATCGATCTCGGCGCCGACCTGCCGCAACGCATCAACCAGATCGCCGATGGGCCGTTCATGCATGCGCGGCACACCTGACAAGACATAGTTCCCACCGGACAGCGCCAGCACCGCTGTCAGCGAACGAAATGCCGTCCCGGCATTGCCGAGGAACAGGTCTGCGGTCTTGACCTTCGGTACGCCGGCCAAGCCAGACACGCGAACGATCCCCGGGCGACTCCGATCAACACCGGCACCCAGTACCTCAAGTGCTTCGAGCATGCGCGCCGTATCGTCGGAAACCAGCACATCGCGCAACTCGGTCTCGCCTTCGGCGAGTGCCGCCAGCAGGAGCACACGATTCGAAATGCTTTTTGAACCAGGCAGGCGAACCTTGCCGCGCGCGCCGATCAGAGCCGGCAGGTCAAGAAAGGAAGTGTGATCAGCAACGGTCATAATCGTCTTATTTCAATTTGCCTTCAGCCCAGGCGCGACGGGCCTGGCGCGCCACACTGAAGGTTTCTTCGAGCGCCTGTCCGTCGGAGCGGGCCAAGGCAGCACGCAAGTCGTCGAGTTGGGCACGATAACGATCCAACTCTTCGAGCAAGGCCTCGCGGTTAGCAAGACAGATGTCGCGCCACATTTCGGGGTGACTTGCGGCAATCCGTGTGAAATCACGGAAACCACTCGCCGCGAAAGAAAAAAATTGTTCGCTGTTTTCGCGCACCGCCAAATCATGCACCAGAGCAAACGACAAGAGATGCGGCAAATGGCTAACCGCCGCAAAGACGCGATCATGCGCCTCGGCTTGCAACTCATGCACTTCGGCGCCACACCACTCCCAGGCCGAGCGAACCCGTGCCACGTCGAGCACACGGTTCTCGGGAAGGGGGGTCAGGACAACTTTTTTCTCGCGATAGAGATCGGCGCGCGCTGCCGCTGCGCCGCTGTTTTCCGCACCGGCAATGGGGTGCGCCGGAATGAACTGCGCGACCTTGTCGCCAAAATGCGCACGTGCCGCCGCGACGACGTCACACTTGGTGCTGCCACCATCGGTGACCAGGGTCTGCCCCCCAAGATATGGCGCGATGCGCGCCATGATCTCCGGCATCTGACCAACCGGCGTCGCCAGCAGAACCAGATCCGCATCGACGACTTCCTGGCAGGGGTTGGCCCCGACGCGATCGATAATGCCCAGATCGAGCGCCTGGGTCAGCGAGCCCAGGCTACGCCCGAAACCAACCACCTCGTCAACCTGCCCTGCCGCCTTGAGTCCAAGGGCAAACGACCCTCCGATCAAGCCGGCGCCAAAAATGACGACTTTGCCAAACTCGGGCACCACCGTACTGTCACCTTCCATCACAAAGCCCGTTCCAGCACTTGGACAAAGCGCGCATTCTCGGCTTCGAGCCCGCTCGTCACCGACAAGCACTCAGGCATTCCGTCGCCGGCAATCGAACGCACATAAGGCATGGTCAGATCGCACAGACTCATGAGCTTTTCCTAGAAGGAGACCGGACACCGATCAAAAAACCGCTTGCGGGTAGGAACCGAGCACCTTGAGATAGGCCGCGCGGCGCTCTAACTCGGCCAATGCCGCAGCCACCTTGGCATCCGAGCGGTGCCCCTCGATGTCGACAAAAAAGACATACTCCCAGAGCGCATGCCGCGCCGGACGCGACTCAAGGCGCGACATCGACACACCGGCATCCGAGAACGGCGCGAGCAGACTGGCCAATACGCCCGTCCGGTTGTGCGCCGACATGATCAACGAGGTCTTGTCACGCCCGGAAGGCCCGGCATCTTGTCGCCCAAGCGCGACAAAGCGTGTGGTGTTATTGGGTTCGTCTTCGATATTCGCGGCCAGCGCGGGCAATTGATAGCGCTGCGACGCGGCCTCTCCGGCGATCGCCGCCGCCCCCGGCTCGACTGCCGCCGCCTGGGCCGCCTGGGCATTGCTGCCCATGGGAATGCGCTGCGCATTGGGCAGCACCCTGTTGAGCCACTCATGGCATTGCGCCAGCGACTGGGCATGCGAATACACCTTGGTCACTGTGTCGAGCGCCAGCTCTTTCGAGAGCAAATGCTGATGAATGCGCAACACGACTTCACCGCAGATCTTGAGCGGCGTGCTCATCAGGAGATCCAGCGTACGCCCGATGGCTCCCTCGGTCGAATTCTCGATCGGCACCACGGCATAATCAGCGTGCCCGGCCTCGACGGAACGAAACACGTCATCGATCGACTGCTGTGGCGCAAGGTGGGCGGCGTGGCCGAAATGCTTGGTCGCCGCACTCTCGGAAAAGGTGCCGAGCGGCCCGAGACAGGCAATCGTCAACGGCCGCTCAAGGGACAAACAGGCCGACATGACTTCACGGAAAAACCAGGTCACGCTCTCATTGGATAGCGGTCCCGGATTGATGTCCTGCAGCCGACGCAGCACCTGCGCCTCACGTTCCGGCCGATAGATGATCCCCGCCTCGCCATGCTGCGCCTTGATCTCTCCCACCTGCTGGGCGCAACGTGCCCGACGGTTGAGCAGATCAACAAGCTGGGCGTCGATCTCGTCAATCTCGGCCCGCACCGGCTGCAGGCTGCGCTGCAAGTCTTCAGTCATCGCACGCTCCTGCTTAGGACTCGACCACCGGCTTATCGTCGCCACCGTTTTCGGCGGTTTCATGCGTGCCATTGCCGTTATCCGACTCGCCCTCTTCCTCTGTCTCGACCACTTTTTCCATACCGGCGAGCTTTTCGCCGTCATCGAGCGAAATGAGTGTCACCCCCTGGGTAGCGCGCCCAAGCTCACGGATCTCGCGTACCCGGGTGCGGATCAGCACGCCGCCGGTGGTGATCAACATGACTTCATCCTCGTCGGTCACGAGCCGCGCAGCGACAACCTTGCCGTTACGCTCGCTCGCAGCGATCGCGATGACGCCCTGCGTACCGCGCCCGGAATGGCGGAAGTCGGCGAGCACGGTGCGCTTGCCGTAGCCGTTTTCAGTAGCCACCAGCACGGTTTGCTGATGATCATCGGCCACCAGCAGAGACAGAACCTGCTGCCCTTCGGCGAGCTTCATGCCGCGCACCCCGCGTGCCGTACGACCCATGGCGCGCACATCCTCTTCATCAAACCACACCGCCTTGCCACCGTCGGAAACGAGGACGATGTCCTGAATACCGTTGGTGATCTCGGCGCCGATCAGGTAATCACCTTCATCAAGGGCCACGGCGATGATACCGGCCTTGCGCGGGTTGGAAAAATCGGAGAGCGGCGTCTTCTTGACCGTCCCTTGGGCAGTACACATAAAGATGTAGCGGTCCTCGACAAACTCCTTGACCGAGAGGATGGCATTGATCTTCT
>CAZHFS010000307.1:0-3915 GCA_964531885.1 uncultured Propionivibrio sp. | reverse complement strand
CAGCAGTGGCCGATCAACTGTCTGTTGTTACTGGCATGAGGCGGGATTTCGGCCAATACCGACATTCAAGAAACCGAGCATCTTGGTCAGCAATACGCCGGTTAACGGGCCTTTAAAGCAGTGTTCCGGCCCCTGGCTTGTTGGAGTATTTTCGGACCTCAAGAAGGTGGGTTCAATACTACGCCGTCGATCCCTAAGGCATAATTACCGCGTCAATTCAAGTTCACATTCGGACCAAGCGGGTCACTACCATGATGGGCGGCCATCTGAGTGGGCAATAAGGGGAGGGTTGAGATGGCAGATATTTTTGCATGACTGCGGATTGGAGCGAAATCGCTGTGCCAACGGCATCGACGTCCGTCACCGCAGCGGTCGTTGCACAAGGACCAGTTATTCCACCACAACAACAGCTGCTCCTGTACTCGCCTGATCAATGGGAAGACTTCGTTCAGGAGTGGGCTCACTACTGCCTGAAGAAACAATACTGCCAAGTTCAGCGCTTTACCGGATCTGGCGATCGCGGTATCGATATCGCCGGCTTCACAGACGACAAGAAGCTGCAAGGAGTTTGGGACAACTATCAGTGCAAGCACTACGATAACGCGCTACGCCCGACTAATGTCTGGGTCGAAATCGGCAAGATGATTTGGTACTCGTACCAGAAAGAGTACACACCACCTCGACGCTACTACTTTGTCGCACCCAAGGGCACCGGCACGTCCTTGACAGCTCTTTTGGCTGATGCGGCGAAGCTACGCGAAGAGTTGATTGCCAATTGGGAGAAGTATGTTCAGACGGCGATCACTAAATCGCAAGAGATCCCCTTAGACGAGCCACTTCTTGCATACGTGAACGCTTTTGACTTCTCGATTTTCGATGCAAAAACATCAATGCAGTTAGTGGCGGATCATCGAACTTCACCCGCTCATGCGGCGCGCTTTGGTGGAGGCTTAAAGCCGCGTCCAGAAGTGGCCAAACCGCCTGCGGCGATTGCCACTGAAGAAAGCAGATACGTCACCCAGCTGCTTGGTGCCTATGCGGACCATCTCAAAAAACCTGTTGGCAGCCCAGATGATTTGGCTGCGACCACGAGATTGAAAGATCACTTTCATCGCCAGCGAGAAGCGTTTTACCACGCAGAAGCGCTGCGATTGTTTGCTCGTGATTCGGTACCGGTGGGTGTCTTCGAATCACTTCAGGAAGATATTTATGATGGCGTGGTTGATGTGCACGATGCTGGGCATCCTGATGGATATGTCCGAGTCTGCGCTGTGACCAAGGCAGCACGTGATCTTCAAATCACCGCAAATGCCCTAATTTCCTGCGTCAAGCCAAAGGACCGCGACGGCATATGCCATCAGCTCGCAAATGAGGATCGCCTGAACTGGACCCAATCATGAAGCAACTTGGGCAGCCCGCGACCTTCAATAGCCCTCTCGAGGCCGGTATGCGAGCAGTGGCACTACTGGGGGCATCGTTTCCGCAAACCTACGACTTACAACGACTAGTGACGTTCGACTTCCTTCTCGTTCACACCGGGGATGTTGGTGGGCCCGATAGCCTTCATCCACCTACACCGTATCGGCCGGCAGAGCTGCTAGTGCGGCGAAAGCTGGTGGAGGACGCGCTGCTATTGATGATGACGCGTGACCTTGTCCAACGGGAGGTCACCCCAGATGGCTTCAAGTATGGCGCTGGAGAAAACGCTGCAACGTTCTTGGCTTCATTATCTACGAACTATTTTTTGGCAATGAAAGAGCGCGCATCCTGGCTTGTCGAGACCTTCGGTCATCATTCAGATCAAGAGTTTCGGGCGGTGCTTCGCCAATTCTTCGATGACTGGGTTGAAGAGTTTCAAAGCATTGAACGCAGCATGGGAGGCGACTGATGACCACGCCAATCAAGGGTTTTCGATTACGCTTTCTCGGCTATTTCGGCCCACAGAAAAAACCTGCCACGGTTAAGTTTGGCCCAGGCTTGAATGTTCTCTATGGCGCATCGGATACCGGTAAATCCTTTATTGTAGAAACCGTCGACTTCATGTTGGGTGGAAAACCGCCTTTGCGTGAAATCACAGAGCGTCTTGGATATGACAGGATTCTTCTAGGGATTGAGACCCTAGCGGGAGAGCTATTCACCATTCATCGCAGCACGGACGGTGGCAGTTTCATGCTGTACGAGGGTTTGCACGAGCAGCCGCCCGAGGGAGACGTAGAGGCTAAAAACCTCTCAGAAATCCATAGCGACCGTAACGAGGCGAACCTTTCATCGTTCCTGCTTGAGCTGTCAGGTCTCTCTGGAAAACGGGTTCGGAAGAACGCTCGTGGTGAAACCAACAGCCTAAGCTTTCGAAATATTGCACGCCTGCTGATCGTCACTGAAACTGAGATTACCCAGCAGCGGTCGCCTTTGTTGGACGGGAATTACACAGCGGATACAGCGAATACCTCGACGTTCAAGCTCCTTCTGACAGGTATTGACGATTCAGCGCTGGTGAGTACTGCCGCCCGCGAACCTGAAGAGCTATCCCGGGAGGCGCAGCTTCAACTTCTAGATCAGCTGTTAGATGACTACAAGGACCGACTCAAGGAAATAGCCAAGCATCCGAATGAACTTGAAGCGCAACTTGAAAAGATTGAAGCCTCACTCAATCAGCATGCGGCGCAATTGAATGCTACCGAAAAAACGTTCCAGGAAAAGGCAGCGCGGCGTCGCGAATTGCGCAAAAAGCTAGAAGAAGGTCGAGACCGCCGAAGCGACATTGCTGGCTTGATCGAAAGGTTCAGCCTTCTGGATCAGCATTACGCCTCCGATATTGAGAGATTGCGAGCCATTGAAGAAGGCGGAACATTGTTCGGCGTCCTTGGTAAGGCCGCGTGCCCCTTATGTGGGTCAGATCCGGCGCATCATCAAAATGGCGATGTTTGCGAAGGAAATACCGATGCTGTTGTTGAAGCGGCCAGGAAGGAAATCGGCAAGATCGAAATACTCCGTAGTGAGCTTGCAGTGACGGTTCGCGAACTGACCCGCGAGGGTGCAAGCTTCGATCGTCGGATGCCATCGGTAGTGGAAGAGCTAGAGGAGTTGTCTGGCTCGGTTGATAGCCTGATTGTGCCAAAACTTACCAAGTTGAGAGCTTCGTACTCGGAACTTAACGATAAGCGGGCACAGGTGCGTGAAGCATTGGGACTCTATGCGACGGTTCAGGACATGGAGCGCAGACGTGCTGATCTTGAAAAGGCTCAAGATGTTACCGCTAAGCCACAGGCCGTAACGAGCGCTGTCCCGACAGCGGCGGCTGATGCATTTGCGCAAAGTGTGGAATCTATTCTCGCCGATTGGCACTTCCCAGAGGCTGGTCGCGTTCATTTTGACCCCAATACTCGCGACCTAGTCATTGCCGGAAAGCCGAGAGGTGCTCGCGGAAAAGGGCTACGGGCGATTACGCATGCCGCCTTCACCCTGGGCTTGCTTGCTCATTGTCGAGCCAGTCGCACACCGCATCCGGGTTTTGTCATTCTTGATTCACCGTTGCTTGCCTATCGTGAGCCAGATGGGAAAGAAGATGACTTGCGCGGCACTGATCTGAAGGAACAGTTCTACAGCTATTTGCAAGGTCTCCCTGAGGACTGGCAGATTATTGTCGTAGAGAACACAGACCCTCCTGACGCTATCAAGGCTCTTGAGCAAGTCGAGATGTTCAGCAAGAATCCGCACAACGGACGATATGGCTTGTTTCCATTCGTTTCTGGTTCCGAAGTGGATAGCAGCGAAGAAAACTGACGATCTATTCCCAAACTGCCAATGGCCGGTCCTAGTTACAGACCGGCCATTTTCTTTAGATACATCACAGGCCGCTTTGGCCGACGACTTGTCGGTGATCGGTCGTCACGAACGGCCGGTCTACTCAATCAC
>CAZHFS010000306.1:0-3942 GCA_964531885.1 uncultured Propionivibrio sp. | reverse complement strand
TCGGGCCAGTCGATGTAGGCGTCGCGGTAGAGCGAGACGAGGTCGTAGGTGATCGGGCCGTAGACGGCGTCCTGGAAGTCGAGGATGCCCGGCGTCGCCGGAAAGGCGTCGCCGCTGACCATCAGGTTGCGCGAATGGTAGTCGCGATGCACGAAGACCTGCGGCTGGGCGAGGTTGTTGGCGAGGATGCGCTCGAAGGCGGTGTCGAGGTCGGCGCGCTCGGCGTCGGTCAGCGTGATGCCGAGGTGGCGGGCGATGTACCAGTCGGGAAAGAGCGCGAGTTCGCGGGCGAGCAGGGCGCGGTCGTACTCGGGCAGAACGCCGGGGCGGCTGGCTTGCTGGATGGCAACGAGGGCGCGGTTGGCTTCGCGATAGAGGGATGGCGCGGTCTGTGCGTCGAGCGCGGCAAGGTAGGTGGTGTGGCCGAGGTCGGAGAGGAGCAGGAAGCCGTGCTCGAGATTCTCGGCATGCACGGCGGGCGCATGCACTCCGGCATCGCGCAGGAGTTCTGCGATCTTGAGGAAGGGACGGCAGTCCTCGTGCTCGGGCGGGGCGTCCATGACGATGCGTGTCGTGCCGTCCGGCAAGATGGCGCGGAAATAACGTCGGAAGCTGGCGTCGGCCGATGCCGGGGCCAGGTCAACCGGCTGGCTGGGAAAATGGGTGGCAAACTGCGCGTTGATCCATTCGCGCAGCAGGGTCGTACGCGGCATGCCGCTTCTCCTCGGGGGTTGATGCTAAAATGGCCGGATTTTAACACCTGCACTGTCGTCTCTTGCGTAAGATGGGGGAGATCGGCACGCTGCGGGCGGCCATACACAACGGTATTCGGATGACTGTTCCAGTTCGGCGCACGCCCATTGCGCTGCTTCTTTGCTACGGATTTGCCAGCGCAATCGTCGGCGGTTTCGCTGATGAGGCGCTTGCGCAGTCTGCGCCGTTGCGCGTGGATCCGGTCTTGTTGGGCTTGCCTCCGGCCAAGCCAGCAGAAACACCTGCGCCTGCCACCCCGGAAAAGCCGCGCACGGAGGTGCGTCCGGCCGAAACGCCCGCCGTCGAGGTTCGGCCTGTTGCGGCACCGGCAGAGCGTGCTCCGCGGCCGATGCCAGAGGACCAGGCCCGGCCAGCGCCCGCTGCCGCGCGTGCCTCCGAGGTCGAGGCGCAGTCAGCGTCTAACCGGGATGTTCCGCGCGAACAGCCCGAGGCGCCGGTGGAACGGCCTCAGTCCGCAGGGCGGTCTGAGAGTGTGCCGAGCCAGCCCGTGCCGCAATCGGTTCGTGAAGTGCCTGCGCCTGCCGTCCCAGCAGCACCGGCGCCGCAGGTGCCCGTGCGAGCGCCTGTGCAAACCCAAACTGTTTCGCCACCACCGCAATCGCAGCCGACTGCGCCAAGCGTGGAGCAACCGGCTTCCGCTCCGGTCGCTCCGCTTGGGCGCGATGTGCCGAAGGAGCAGCCCGAGGCACCGGTCGTGCGGCCTGCCTCCGTGCCGTCGGCGCCTGCGCTGGCGGTGCCGGAGACGGCGCGTCCGCCACAACCTGCGCCTGTCCGTCGTCCTGAATCTCCCCAGCCGGTGGCGGTGCCGCAGCCCATACCGGCGACTGCGCCGACGCCTGCGCTGGCTGCGCCAGCCCGTCAGCAACCGCCTGCCGTTGCCGCGCCGGCGCCAGCCTATGCCCCAGAGCCGCGTGCTGCAGCGACGTCACTGGCGCCGCTGCGCGTCGATCCGGCGCTGCTTGGTGCTCCGCCCGCCGTCGTGGCTACGCCTGTGGTGCGCCCGGCAGTGGCTGGCGCGCCAGCCCCCGTGAGCGGGGCGAAGGCTGCAACCGTTGCCCCGGGGGGGCAGCCGGCCGTCGCTGCCGCGCCTGGAACGCCAGTGGCCGCGAGCGGTTCTGCCGTGGCGCCGACCGCCTCGGCGCCGCGCCAGGTGGCGGCCGCCGGTGGGTATGCCGTTACTCCCGCCGAACCGCCAAAACCTTGGTATCTCCGTGCCTGGGATACGGTGACGGCACCTTACGACAAGGGGACTCTTGAGTTCTACCTGCCGTTGCATACGCATCACTTGCGCAGCAAGTATTCGCAGGAGCAGATCGATTCCTACCAGGAAACCCCGTACGGCTTTGGTGTCGGCAAGGGGTTCTACAACGAGAAGGGCAATTGGGAGGGCGTCTATGCGATGGCTTTCCAGGATTCGCACTTCAAGCCCATGTACTCGGTGGGTTATGGCTGGAAAGCGATCTGGAATCCTTCGGAGAATACGCGCTTTGGTTTGGGCTATACCGCCGGCCTGATGGCGCGGACGGACATCTTCAATTATGTGCCGTTCCCGGTGCTGCTGCCGATGGCCTCGTTTGCCTACAAGAATTTAAGTCTGGAGGGTACCTACGTTCCCGGCGGCCAAGGCAACGGCAATATCTTCTTCATCTGGGCTAAATGGGAGCTCGGCAAGCCTGGGCAAAAAATCGGGACCCCCGCGCCAAAACCCGAGCCACAAGTGCAGTACGCCGATACCCGATTTGGTCCTCAGGGGCCGCAGCGTGTCCCGTATGGCCCGGTGGTCGTTGGTGCCGAAGGGGCGCAAACCGCGGGGGCTTCGGTCGCCACCGGGCCGGGCAGCGCCTCCGGCAGTGCAGTGCAGGGTGGCATTGCTGCAACGGGAGCTTCAGTCGGGCATGTCACGCACATGCCGCCGATGGTCGCAGCCACCGGGCAGCGTGATGAAATCTACGTCCCGGATCCGACACCGGCGCTGGCTTTGCGCCCGGCGAAGGGCATGACGCCGCCGCCCAAGAACAGCGAGACACCGCGGCCGGTCTTTCTCAGCGCCTATCGCATGGGCGGGGAAGTCGATCGTGAATTCGCCGCCGAAGGGGATGCCGAGTTGCGCAAGATCGGCACGGTACTCAACGCGGATCAGTTGACCTACTGGCCGATTGACGATGAGGTCGAGGCACAGGGGAGTGTGCGCTTGCAGCAGGGCGAGGACGTGGTGACCGGTCCGCGCATGCGCATGAAGCTCGAGGATCAGGTGGGTTTCTTCGAACAGCCCTCCTACACCCTGAAACGTGAGCCGGCACCCGGCAGCAAAGGCGCGGCAGCCAAGGCCTTTGCGCGCAGCGAGGCGGCGCAGGGGCCCGGCGAGGATTGGCTCAGTTCCGGCTTTGCGACGCCGCGCGTCATCGACATCAAGCCGGGGCAGACCAAGATTGATACGCTCAAGCGGCAAAAAACGACGACCGAAGCGCACGGCGACGCTGACCGCATCGACTTCGAAGGCGAGAATCAAGTCCGCCTGAGCAATGCCACCTACACCACCTGTGTGCCGGGTAACAACGACTGGTACGCCCGGGCCAGCAAGCTCAAGCTCGACTACGATCGCGAGGTCGGTGAAGGCGAGGATGCCACGATCTATTTCAAGGATGTGCCCATCCTGTATTCGCCATGGCTCTCCTTCTCGCTCAACAACGAGCGCAAGTCGGGCTTCCTGGCGCCGAGTTTCGGTACCGACAGTGACAGCGGGTTTATCGCTTCGGCCCCCTATTACTGGAATATCGCCCCGAACATGGATGCCACCCTCCGGCCGCGGCTGATGACCAAGCGTGGTCTTCAACTGGGTGGCGAGTACCGCTATTTGAATACGGCCTTTGGCGGCGTCTATAGCGGCAAGGCCCAGGCCGAGGTGCTGCCGAGTGACAATCTGCGTGATGGCGATACGCGTTACGGCTATTCGTTGTCCCACTTGCAGACCACGCCCAGCGGCTTTACCGGGACGATCAACTACACCAAGGTTTCCGACGACTACTATTACACCGACCTTTCCAGTGATATCGGAAAAACGTCGACGACCCAGCTCCTGCAGCAAGGGATGCTGACTTACGGTGGTGGCGGGTGGTGGTCGGCGACGGCCAATTTCCAGCAGTACCAGACCCTGCAGCCCGATCCGAA
>CAZHFS010000305.1:0-3962 GCA_964531885.1 uncultured Propionivibrio sp. | reverse complement strand
TTGCACATGCGGAGCCGAACAGTGTTCGGCGCACATACAACCATGCCACCTACCTAGACGAGCGGCGAGTCATGATGCAAGACTGGGCGCACAAACTAGACCAATGGAAGTCTACCCACTCCAAAGGCCAATAGCTAAACAATCACCTTATCAAAAATGGCCAGCCGTTGAAGACCAATCGTCCATCATCGCGAATGCGCAACTCCAGCTGTCTATCCGGAACATCTACGCCTTCAATGGATGAGTTGTACCGGTCAGTCAGATAGTGAAATCGCTGGTTTGTTGAGCCGACCCAGTTCCTTGAGCGGTCAGGGTTCAATGCTTCGTAAGGGCCATCGACGAGCACATCGGTCCATGCAAGCAAGCCTCGCGTGCCAGGCAGCGACAAATCATTCAGTTCCTCAAGCGTGTAGCCGGTGAACGTCATGACTGACAACCCCGCACGTGATACCGCCTCGGCAACTACAGCAAGTCCCTGCGCCTGAAGAAATGGTTCGCCACCAAGAAACGTGACCCCCTCCAGACCCCACTCCTCGTGTGCCGCGAGCAAGCGTTCAATCATGGTCTCCGCACTCAGAATGTCGCGTTCCATGATCTTCAGGTAGCCCGGATTGCAGCACCCGATACAACGCTTGTCGCAGCCTTGGACCCAGAGTGCCGCACGTCTTCCGGGCCCCTCAACTTCCGTGCAAGGTATCCACGACGCCAGATTCAACCAAGACACGGGTCACTCCAGTTCGAAGTCGAAGTTCGGTTTGGACCCAGCTTGTACAACCCTAATGGTTCGACCTTGGGATCTGTCTGGGGAGCCGACCTGATCAAATAGGAACTGAGCAAGTGGGTCGAACAAGTAAATTGTCAGCGCGTTGAGAACACCACGCCCGCCGCTGCTTCGATCGACCATGCCAACGATCGACTGCAGCGCCTTGGTCTCGTCAACGAATTGCAGCGCAGAAGCTCCCCATTTTTCGCTGAGGCGGTGCCGCAGTGGCTCGAGCTTTGATCGAGCAATGTCGACGAGAAACTTGTCATCCGCCATAAAGTTGAATGGGATGATGTTCCCCTCGCCGATACGGCCAAGCAATTCCGGCCGCTTCAGTTCATTCACAAAATGCGCACGGACTCTCTCGACAAAGGCTGATCGCGCGTCCGGGTTGTCCGCTTCGATTTGTGCCGCCCCAATGTTCGACGTGAACACGATAACGGTGTCGGAAAACAGAACGGTATCTCCCTTACCATCAGTCAGTCTTCCGTCCTCCAGGATCTGAAGGAACTTATCAAGAATCCGCGGGTGCGCCTTTTCGATCTCGTCGAATAGAAGCAAGGAGAATGGGCGCTTCTTCACTGCATTGGTGAGCTGTCCCCCTTCTTCATAGCCAACGTAGCCAGGAGGCGCTCCGACCAAGCGCTGATCAGCATGCTCGTGATTGAACTCCGACATATCGAATCGGAGGCAGGCCTCATCATCACCGAACAGAAACTGCGCGAGGGCCTTGGCCAGTTCCGTCTTGCCCACGCCAGTAGGGCCAACAAAGAACAATACGCCTTTCGGTGTTCTTTGCTTGCTGGAATGCTGCAGCCCCGACAATCCGGTGTATGCCCGAACCAGGATCTGATTGACCGCATCGATTGCTTGATCTTGGCCTTTGACTCGGACTTTCAGTGTCTCGACAGCCTTACCAAGTTTGTCCCGGTTTAATTGCTCCCACGGGCTATGGCGTTCACCGTAGCGATACATGCTGACTAACGACTCAGCGCTCATCTTCGGCAGCTGGCGCGAAAGCTTCGCAAGATTGTGAATGTCGCGAAGTGTGAGCCCCTCTAGGGAGTCGACAATATCTGCGAGGACTCGGCTCTTAGGAAGCACTGGCGGCTCAACACTGAGTACAGAAGAAAGCTGAAGCACAGCAGCCTCCCGCACTACACGAGATGGCAGAGGGACATTGATTTCTTTGAACAGCGGGTTATTCAGATAGAGCGACGGCGGCAAGACCGAGAGCCCCTGACACAGGAAGACCATCAATGTTTGCGGCCTATCTACATCTGCCGGGTTGAGCGTAATTTGCGCATCCCTGGTCGCCTTGCCCATCATCAGCAACCATCCTCTTTCGGCTTCGCTCAAGGCATTGGCTTGTCCAAACAGGAGATGTGACCAGTCCAAAACAAACGCCACGCGATCTGGACCAGACTGCTTCATCAAGCGCGAAACCACCGACAGAAAGTCCTGTGGGGTTACCTCTAGTGACCCCGTGTCCTGAACTTGGTGACTGGGGGCGAGCGGTTCGCCCATGTCGTAGTCTTCTCCTGCCGCAGGAGGCGCAGTGGCAACGGCAGACGCCGTCAGCTCTCGCCAGGTTCTCGAGTCGACGCCAGAAACGCCTGCGACACGATCCCAACGGATCACGTGACGATAACCACGCTGCTTGAGAATAGTGTCCACTGCGTCGGGCACGCTCTGCCAACGATCAAGCGAGCTAGGATCAGCCACCACATCGACAACATTGCCGTGCAGGATGATCCCTCTCCGAATGCCGCATTCCCGAAGGAAAGCGTCTTGCCAAGATGTTTGTCCAGATGCCATTTACTTCTCCCTTGTCATGCCAGGCTGTGGCTTGGCATCGCTGTCCTTGTCATCTGGGTTCTCCCAAATCGTGCGTTCGGTGGAAAGCTGTATTCCATAGATCGATTGCAGTCGCGGCAGAACCGTATCAATGTCCTTTTTGCACGCAGCGCCGTGATAGTGATCAAACTTGTAATTCAGCTTTCCACTGAGCTCAACCTTGAACTCTGCCTGGGCACCAGCGGGGCGTTTTCCGCGAATCACTACCTCGTTGGAGCTACCTTCGCGAACGAGTCGAGGCTTTTCAGTGACAAACCCAGCGTCCTCCAGTGCGCGGTAAACGGCCTGCACAACTTCCCGCCGGCAACTCTCATCAACCACGACAGCATCGAGATCTCGGGTGACTTCAACCAATCGCCTGGAAACCTCTTCGGGCGACATCGCGCTGGTTGAATTGAGCATCGATCCCAATGCTTGAGCGCGCTCTGCTGCTCCGCCACCGACGGAGGCGATCTGCTCACGACATAATTGCAACGCGTCCACTGACGCACTTTCTTCTGCTGCTTTGGACTCCTTCTCTCTGATCTGCCGAGATCGCTGCTCGTACTCGGCCTTGATCGTCCCAATCGCCGTTCGCAGCTCAGCGATCGACGTTTGGCTATTCGCCCCCATCAGGCGTGCCCGAGCTTCGGACAGCGCTTTGAAAGCCAATTGCCTGGCCAATGGGTCCACCCAACGCATCAACTCGTCTTGCCACGCGGTTTCCAACTCGTCCCGCGCTTTAGCCTCTTGTTCGACCCTACGGCGAGCCTCTTCTCTGGCGGCTTCTTCGGCTTGGCGTTGTGCCTCGACGTATGCCTGCCTCATTCCTCGTGCATGTCGTGGCAGTGCATGCACCTGTCGCCCCAACTCAATGCTGCGGTCACGCGCTGCGGCAGGATCGCTCTCGACAAGGCGAGTCAGGCTTGCCAGCTCCCTCTCCAGCTCAGAGAACTCTGCCTGAACATATTCGTTGAGCCCCTGGCTTTGCACATCTTCGAGAATGCCGCGATATCGTGCGAGGTAAGTGCGAGTCGTCTCTCGAACACGCTGGTTAAAAAGATCCTGACGCCGTTGGCGTTCGATCTGATAACGTGCCTCGTCATGTCTGCTCATTTACGTTTTCCTCCTGCGTCGCGACGTCCTGTCTGATTTGGACTTCCGCCCCTGTACTCTTCCGGCAGCATGGCAGTGATGTTCTCTGCACGCGCCTTGTTTCTGAAGTTTCTGTCGCCGGTCACCACGATGACGTCACTCAGCCGGAGATAGAGCGCCACCGACAAGATTCGATTGTCTGCTGTTGGCTCCCAGTCTGGCGGCAAAAGATCCAGCACCTCAGACTCGTAGCGGATGGCTTGCCCGG
>CAZHFS010000304.1:0-3974 GCA_964531885.1 uncultured Propionivibrio sp. | reverse complement strand
CCGCGCCGAACTGGCGCGCGACATCGTCTATGGCGCCCCCTTGCCCGAGGATCTGACGGCAGAAATTCTCGCCGCGTACGCCAGGCTAAAGAGCGAGTACGGCGGGCATCTCACCGTCGCGGTGCGCAGTTCGGCCACCGCCGAGGATTTGCCGACGGCGAGCTTCGCCGGCCAGCACGAGACCTATCTGCACATCTCCGGTGAAGCGCAGCTGCTCGACGCCGTGCGGCGCTGCTTTGCCAGCCTGTTCATGGATCGGGCGATCCACTACCGGGTCGACAACGGCTTTGACCACTTCAAGGTGTTTCTTTCGGTGTGCGTCATGAAAATGGTGCGCTCCGACCTGGCGGCGAGTGGCGTGATGTTCACCCTCGACACGGAAACCGGTTTCCGCGACGTGGTGTTCATCACCGGCGCCTATGGCCTCGGCGAGAATGTGGTGCAGGGGGCGGTCGACCCCGACGAATTCTATGTGTTCAAGCCAACCTTCAAGCGTGACCAAGGGGCAGTACTGCGCCGCGCGCTGGGCGCCAAGAAGATCAAGATGGTCTATGCGCGAGGTTCCGGGCGCGCCACCACGCACAATGTCCCAACCCCGAAAGCCGAGCAGCAGCGCTTTTGCATCAGCGACCAGGAGGTGCTGACGCTCGCCCAGGCCGCGATCGCCATCGAGACCCATTACAGCGCCAAGGCCGGGCATTCGATGCCGATGGATATCGAATGGGCCAAGGACGGCCACGACGGCAGCATCTACATCGTGCAGGCCCGGCCGGAAACCGTGGTCTCCCAGAAAACGCCGAACATCCTGGAAGCCTACGAACTGCAGGGGCGCGGCACGGTGCGCGTCAGCGGCCGAGCGGTGGGCGGCAAGGTCGCCTCCGGCCGCGCCCGGGTCATCACCAGTACCGCCCAGCTACACGAGTTCCAGGCCGGCGAAATCCTCATCGCCGACACCACGACGCCCGACTGGGGCACGGTGATGAAGCTCGCCGCCGCGATCGTCACCAACCGGGGCGGGCGCACCTGCCATGCCGCCATCGTCGCGCGCGAACTCGGGGTGCCGGCCGTGGTCGGCTGCGACCATGCCACCGAAACGATCCACACCGGCGAAGAAATCACCGTTTCCTGCGCCGAGGGCGACGTCGGGCATGTTTATGAAGGCATCATCCCGGCCAAGTGCGTCCGCACCGACCTCGCCACCCTGCCGCGGCCACACACCCACCTGATGCTCAACCTCGGCAATCCCGACGTCGCCTTCCAGACCAGCTTCCTGCCCAACGATGGCGTCGGGCTGGCGCGCATGGAATTCATCATCACCCAGTACATCCACGCCCACCCGATGGCACTCCTGCATCCCGAAAAGGTCGAGGACGCCAAGGTGCGGGCCCAACTCAAGGCGCTGACCTGCCACCACGCCAGCCCGGCAGACTTTTTCGTGGAACGGCTCGCCGAAGGCGTCGGCACGATCGGCGCGGCGTTCTACCCCAAGCCAGTGATCGTGCGCATGTCCGACTTCAAGACCAACGAATACGCCACCCTGCTCGGCGGGCGCTGGTTCGAAGGCGCGGAAGAAAACCCGATGATCGGCTTCCGCGGCGCCTCGCGCTACGCCCACCCGGCCTACGCCGAGGGGTTCGCCCTCGAATGCGCGGCCATGAAACGGGTGCGCGAAACGATGGGGCTGACCAATGTGAAGCTCATGATCCCCTTCTGCCGGCGCGTCGAGGAAGGCGCGCGAGTGCTCGCCGCGATGGCGGCGCACGGGCTGACGCGCGGCGAGAACGGGCTGGAAATCTACGTCATGTGCGAGATCCCGAATAACGTGGTCCTGATCGACGCCTTCGCGCAACTCTTTGACGGCTTCTCGATCGGCTCCAACGACTTGACCCAGCTCACCCTGGGCGTCGATCGCGACTCCGAAATCGTCGCCTTTGATTTCGACGAACACGACCCCGGCGTCAAGGAACTGATTCGCCAGACGGTGGTGGGCGCAAGGCGCAACGGCCGCCACGCAGGGATCTGCGGACAGGCACCGTCGGACTATCCGGAAATGGCCGAGTATCTCGTGGAAATCGGCATCGACTCGATCAGCCTGACCCCCGACACGCTGCTCAAAACCACCCTGCACGTACTGGAAGTGGAAAAACGGCTCGGCCGCCCGCCCCGGCCAGCCTCCGACGAGGCAATCGCCCCGGCGCAACGGAGCGTCTGCCACGCGGGCGAGGATTGAGGCGACGCCAACGCTCACACCCCTGCCCACTCCTCCGAATCCCGCCGGCCAAGGCACCGCCAGCCGCCGAGTGAATGGAGGCCACCATCGAGACCAAGCAACACGAAAGGAATGAACATGGGATACCAGGTGATCGACAAGCGGAACGAAGCGGTTGGCAGCGTCTGCCAGACCGAAGCCGAGGCCAGGGCCGTGATCGAGGAAATGGTCGCCGAAGGCACCGAGAACGAAACCAACTGGCTGATGGAACTGGCGCACGCCGCCCAGGCCGGAGGTAAGGCCAATATGGAAGATGAGCCCTACATCCGCCGCATTCTCGCCGCGCCGGAGTACAACAGACGCCGGACCGCCTTTGAGTGCGCCAAGGAGCGTATCTACGCCGCCTATCAAATCGTCACCACGGCCAGCGCCTGAACCGGCGCGACAATCCCCAGCGCGCGTGGGCAAGGCTGTGGACAAGCGCTGAACAAACTCGCCAGCGCCTTGGCGCGAAAGGCCTTTTTGCCCTTGCCCATTTTTTGCGCAAGGGCAAGGCACAAAGCTGGCGCGGAGCCGAGCGAGGGAGCACCGCCGCCAGCCTCGCCGACAACGAGGAGGCAGGCTGCAGCGGCCTTGCCGTTCGCTGCCAGCCCTCGCCAACCCATGCCACAAGGAAGGAGGTTTCTCCATGAAAAAGGTCACCGCACTCGTCTTGACCCTGCTGCTTGCCCTGCTCTCCGGTTGCGCCTCCGTGCCCATGGCCTCGCTGGAACAGGACACCCAGGCCAAGGATTTCTCGCCCATCCCCAACAAGGCCGCGCTATACATCTACCGCAACGAGATGTTCGGCGCCGCGATCCCCATGTCGGTCTCCGTCAATGGCCGCGTCCTCGGCCAGACGGCGGCGCGCACGTATTTCCGCCTGAACCTGCCCCCCGGGCGTTACAGCGTCGAATCGCATGCCGAGAACGTCTCAGCGCTGCAATTGAACACCGAGCCAGGAAAAAACTACTTCGTCTGGCAGGAAGTGAAGATGGGCATGTGGATGGCGCGCAGCCAGTTGCAGCAAACGGATGAAACGGTCGGGCGCGCCGGCGTCATGGAATCGAAGCTGATTGCTGCCGGCATCGTGGAAAGCGAGTTCCAGCCCCTCGATGCCCGGCCCGCAGGCGCCGCCGCCCCGCCCCCAGGCAATGACCCGGCAGCGCAGAAACTGCGGGAACTGCAAACCCTGCGTAAAGACGGCGTCATTACCGAGGAAGAGTATCAACAGAAACGGCGGCAACTCCTGGAAAATCTGTGAGGCCAAGGGGCCGGGCGGAATTGGCGCCAGCGCGATACGCCCCGAGCCCCGCCGCTATCGCCCGTGCAGAGCGACCAGCCGCCGGCGCAGGCGCGCAACCTCGCTCGCTGCCAACGCCGGCTGAAAGTGCGGCGAAGCGGGGTTCATGAAGCCGTGCGCCGTGCCGGCAAGCACCGAGCACGCGGCGACGTGGCCCTTGAGTTCTGCGGCCAGCGCCTGCGGGTCGAAGCTCGCTTCGCGGGCGGCAAACACGAGTTCGGTCGCGCAGCGCGGGCGCAAGGCGCGGTGCTCGCGGATGCGCGAGCCGTAATACAGCACGGCCTCGCTGCCCGGCGCGCAGGCCGGGCTGGCGAGGTATTGCCACACGCTGCTGGCCCCGACGCTTAAGCCCACCAGAAACACTGCCTCGCCCTGCACGGCGCGGGCGATCGTCTCGCCGTAGCGGCGCAAACCATCCTGCGC
>CAZHFS010000303.1:0-3981 GCA_964531885.1 uncultured Propionivibrio sp. | reverse complement strand
CCGCTTCGAACATGATGGCGAAGTGATACCAGTAGGCCATCATGCCGTCCATGAATGGAACCGACGAGAAGATGTAGGCCATGCCCACAGCCAGCGACACAGCGCCGCCCGGACGATGCTGGATCTGCTCACCGACCATCTGCGCAAGGTGTGGCAGATTGACGACTTCAACGCCCAGTTTGGCGAAGTTGGCGGCGGACGAGTTGATCGCGAAGTAGTCGGCCGGGACCAGAACGCACGCGGCGATCAGGGCCATGATGGCAACGAAGCCTTCCGTCAGCATCGCGCCGTAGCCGACGAAGAGGATGTCCTTTTCGTTGGCGATCATCTTCGGCGTCGTGCCCGAGCCGATGATGGCGTGGAAACCAGACAGTGCGCCGCAAGCGATGGTGATGAACAGGAAGGGGAACAGGGCACCCGGGATCACCGGACCGCCGCCGCTGATGAACTTGGTGAGGGCCGGCATCTGCAGTTCGGGGTTGACGAACACGATACCGAGGGCCAGGGCAGCGATGGTGCCGATCTTGAGGTAGGTCGACAGGTAGTCACGCGGCACGAGCAGGAACCACACCGGCAGAACCGAAGCGAAGAACCCGTAGATCGGGATCATCAGCGCCAGTTCCTTCTTCGAGAAGGTGAGCATGGCGGCCAGGGTCGGGTTGGCTTGCACGTACGGGCCGACCAGAATCGAGATGACCAGCAGGACAACGCCGATGATGCTGCCACCCTTGATGTCGCCCGGACGGATCTTCTGCATGTAGATGCCCATGACCATGGCGATGGGGATCGTCGAGAAGACCGTGAAGGTGCCCCACGGGCTGTCGAACATGGCGTTCACCACGGCGATCGACAAACCGGCGAGGGTCAGGATCAGGATGAACAGAATGGCGACCGAAGCGACCTTGCCGGCGACTTTGCCGATTTCGGTTTCGGCGATCACCGAAAGGCTCTTGCCCTTGTGACGGACCGAGGCGAACAGCACGACCATATCATGGACGCCGCCGGCCATGACGCAGCCGATCAGGATCCAGAGAGCGCCCGGCATATAACCGAACTGGGCGGCGATGACCGGGCCAAGCAGCGGACCGGCCGCGGCGATGGCCGCAAAGTGGTGTCCGAACAGGACGTATTTGTTGGTCTTGACGTAGTCGTGACCGTCGTTGATGGTTTCGGCGGGTGTTGCACGGTCTTCGCGCAGGTTCATGACCTTGTTGGCCAAGTACAAGCCGTAGATCCGGTACGCGATGGCGAAGATACACGCCGCCGCGAAGATCATGGTTAATGCATTCATCAGAGTCCCCCAGTGTGGATGAAAACCTCTTTCCCTGGCTGGCAGCCGCTCCGATGCGTTCGGGGCGAATCTGCGCTGCGCAGAGCTAAAGCGGCGTTGGCGGGCTGTGAATGCCTTTTGGTATGCGCGCTCTTCGGATGGAAGTTCGATCATACCGGCCGGATTCTAGGTCTTGATCAGACCGGTCCGCGCCAACACGGACTGCACTATAGACAAAGAAAGATGCAATTCCTGGGAAATCTGGCGAGCGGTCGATAAGCGAACTGAGCGGTTTTAATGGGGGGGTGAGCGGCAGGGTTTTTCGGCTTCAGGCGATGTGCAGTTTGTCTTTTACTTCGCGTAAATGCCGTCGGCTGACCGGGATGCGGTTGCCGCTGCGGGTCTTGATTTCGGCCGCGCCGTTATCCAGCAGTTCGATTTCGGCGATCTGGTTGAGGTTCACCAGATACTGGCGGTGGCAGCGGATGAACGGGGTGCGTTCCTGAAGGATCTTGAGGGTCAGTTCGGTGATGCCCTGCCGACTCCCGGCGACAACCTGCACGCCGGTGATGTCGGTGTGAATGCATTCCACTTCGTCGAGCGGGATCAGGTAAATCTTGTTGCGCGTGGTGCACGGGATGTGGCGCAGCGTTTCGGTGGCCGCGGCAAAACTGCTGGCCGCCGTCGGGCGGCCGCCGCTGCGCAGCCAGTCGAGCGTCTTGGCGAGGCGTTGCGGATCGATCGGCTTGAGCAGGTAATCGGTGGCGTGCTCTTCAAACGCCTTGAGCGCGTGCTCGTCGTAGGCGGTGACGAAGACAATGAGCGGCAAGGCGGCCGGGTCGATCATGCCGACCATTTCCAGGCCGCTTAGGCGCGGCATCTGGATGTCGAGGAAAACCACATCGGGCCGCAGGCGGTGGATCGCTGTGAGTCCTTCGATGGCGTTGCTGCATTCGCCGATGACTTCGATGCCGGGGGCGTCGAGCAGCAGGGCCTTCAATTCGTCACGCGAAGGCTGCTCGTCGTCAATGATCAGGGCGTTGAGCATCAGGCGGGCTCCTCTTCGGCGGGCAGGGTGATCGAAACGCGCGTCCAGTGTTCGGGTTGGCAATCGACGCTCAGGCCGTAGGCCGAGCCGTAGCGCAGCTTGATGCGCCGATCAACGAGGTTCATGCCCAGGCCGTCGCCTTCCGGGGACGGATGGTAGAGCCCGGCGCTGTCCTCGACGACGATCTTCAGGGTGTCACCCTGGCGTCGGGCGCTGATGGTGATCTTGCCCGGTTCGATCATCTGCGAGATGCCGTATTTGATGGCGTTTTCAACAATGGGCTGGAGCGAGAAGGCCGGCAGGCGCAGGGGCAGCAGTTCGTCGGCGACATCGAGAGAGACATCGAGTCGATCAGCGAAACGGGCAAGTTCGATGCGCAGATAAGCGTCGACGTGTTCTATCTCGTCCTTCAGCGTCGCTTCGGTGCTCACCCGTTTCAAGCTCTTGCGGAAGAAGGTCGACAGATACTGCACGATCTGCCGTGCGGCTTCCGGATCCTTGCGGATCACTGCGGCGAGGGTGTTGAGGGCATTGAACAGGAAGTGCGGATTGATCTGGGCCTGCAGCAGCTTGATTTCCGATTGGGCGAGCAGACGCTTTTGCTCCTCGATCTTGCCCGAGAGCACCTGGTTTGAGAGCAAGCGGGCCAGGCCTTCGCCCAGGGTGCGGTTGAGCGAGGAGAAGAATTTGCTCTTCGGTTCATACAGCTTGATCGTGCCGAAGACCCGGTTGTCCTCGTCCCGCAGCGGGATGACGAGGCAGGAGCCGAGTTTGCAGTCCTTGGCGATGGAGCAGCTGTACGGCACGACGGCACCATCGGCGTAGACCACCTCGTTGTTTTCGATAGCGCGCAGCGTGTGGGGCGAAGCGATTCCCTGCCCAGGCAGGTGATGGTCTGCACCGAGGCCGACAAACCCGAGCAACGTGTGGCAGTCGGTGATGGCGACTGCACCGACCCCGGTTTCCTCGCGGATGATGTTGGCCAGCTTGGAGCAGTTCTTTTCGTTGAAACCGCGCGAGAGGATGCCGACCGAGCGTTCGGCAATGCGCAGCGCCTTGGCCGAAAACGCGATGGAGTATTTCTCCATCATTTCCCGGCGGTCGAGGATGAGGCGCATGATCAGTGCCGCGCCGCAGGCGTTGGTGACGATCATCGGCAAGGCGATGTGCGCGACGAGCCGGGCGGCTTGGTCGAAGGGCTTGGCCATCAGGAGCAGGACGAACATCTGCAGCATCTCGGCGACCATCGTGGCGCCAAAAGCGATGGCCGGACTGAGCAGATCCTGGGCACGGTGCTGGCGCATCAGGTAAAGATGCAAAAGGCCGCCGATCAGCCCCTCCATGGTCGTCGACACGGCACAGGCCGAGGCAGTAAAGCCGCCCATGAAGTAGCGGTGCATGCCGCCGGTCAGTCCAACCCCGAGACCGACCACCGGGCCGCCGAAAATGCCGCCGAGCACCGCGCCAATGGCCCGGGTGTTGGCAATGGCCCCTTCGATCTGAAATCCGAGGTAGGTACCCATGATGCAGAAACTGGAGAACACCAGATAGCACACCAGTTTGTCGGGCAGGCGCACGGTGACCTGCATCAGGGGAGCAAAGAGCGGGGTTTTGCTGAGCAGGTAGGCGATGGCGAGATAGACGCACATCTGCTGCATCAGGC
>CAZHFS010000302.1:0-3999 GCA_964531885.1 uncultured Propionivibrio sp. | reverse complement strand
CCGAGCTTGTGCCGTATGGGGCTTTGGGCGACGAAAGAGTATTTTCGGATTTCCCGCACGAACTGGCCGTCCATGTAGGCGGCCAACACCAATGGAATTCCGGGCAGCAGCCATCCCATTAGTACTTGCAGACGATAGGCGATCAAACCGATCCACAACCAAGTGGCGACAATGCGGTCCTGAGTCCAACGGCTGAAACCGGTATTACCCAGAGGTCCCTGCCCGATTGCTTCAGCCTCGATAATGAAGCCTCTGAAATCCGATGCCAGTGATTTTTGCAGGTCGTCCATGGTTCGGCCATAGACGTTGGTTTCGCTTTTGCCTGCAATGGCGTAGACCTCCGCACGCTCGGCGGCCCAGGCACTCCGGATCAACGCCGGTGGGATGAATGCCCAGGTGGCCACCACAGCAATGAATATCGTGATGATGAAGAAGGTACTCCAGCCGGAATCGGTACGCGTAGCCATTATTGCTCCGTCAGCAGGATGGGAATACGGCCTTTCAGTGTCCGCCCGCCTGACAGACGCGCGATGAAATGGAGAGGGGGGAGCTCGCCCAGCATTGCAGCGGGGAACAGCTCCGCATCCTCTTCCAGAATCTGTTCTTGGTAGGATGCGGTGTATTCGTCGTGAATGTGGGTATCGACGTTATGCCCATACCTCAGTGCCATTGAGCGAACCTTGATTTCGGGCATCCCTTCCGCGATGTACTTCTGGGTCTCGGAATCCAGTACGCGCAAGGCGATCTTGTTGTTGGTGTTGGCAAGAACCTGCCGCGCCTTGTTTTCGTCCCCGAGTCGGCTGGCAAAATCGGCGAAGGTCTGCGTAGCGATAGTGACCCGGAAATCAGCACCACCCCCCTTGTTCATGAGCTGGATAGCGGGCTGGTTAAGCACCTCGGCGGCTTCGTCGATAAACAGATTGACGGGCGTCAGCGAGTCAATGCCGTAGTTGTAGCGGTCTCCCGCGACGGCAGCAAGATCGGCGAGCATGATGGATCCGATGGCGCTACCTACAGTTGAATCGGCAAGGGAATCCAGGCCGATGTAGACCACCTTGTTGCCACGAATGATTTTCGACATGTCGGTTACCAGCCTCTCGTGACCCGGCTCAAAATCTGGCGACAGGAGTTCCTGCAGCGGGTCACTGGTCAGCATCGAAAGAATCGGGATCAAGGAAGCCACCATCTTCTGAAAGTGATCACGGTTGTGCTCGTAGGTCGAAATCAGGCCGTC
Organism: uncultured Propionivibrio sp.; assembly: GCA_964531885.1. GTDB lineage: Bacteria > Pseudomonadota > Gammaproteobacteria > Burkholderiales > Rhodocyclaceae > Propionivibrio. Next base: position 2,765 of record CAZHFS010000302.1, on the reverse strand, counting down.
AAGATCAACCGACTGCGCCTCGTGGATAGCGATTTCCTGATAGAAGGTGATGTAAGCCTCCAGCAGACGGTCCTTGTAGCGCTTGATGTAGGAGGCTGCCCGACTTTCCCAGTCCTTTACATGAGCCGAGAAATGGACTTTTAAGGCACGCTGAAGAAGGCTTTCGGGACCACCTTCCACATACCGTCGAAGCTGGACCAGATTGGGCCGATGACCCGTGGCGATCATTCCGTTCGTAATGTCGTTGAGCACTTTCCATCCAAAGGCCGTGAAAGGATCCGCCCCGGTTTCTGAGGGGATCAATGCCGCTACGCGACTGGCAAGCTCGGTCTTCCGGTTCCAGTTGCGTAACGGATCAATGCAGGCGGATCGATCGGGATGGGCCGGATGAAAGTAGACGAACCGATCCCCTGCCCCGCTGGCTTCACAAGCTGCGCGGGCATTTTGGGCGAGCCCATGATCCCCCTTCGGGTCGATGATGATGACCGTCTCACCACGGAAGATCGCCTGAGCGATGAGCAAGTCGAACAAGCGCGTTTTCCCGACGCGGGTCGTGCCGACGATCAGCGTGTGTCCAACCAGATGGGAGAGTTCAGAATACAAGTCACTTTCGGGGGCAAGGCCATGAATCCAGTAAGCGCCTTCCGTATGCTGCGCAGCTTTGCCAATGGTTCTGACGACACCAAGCGAAATCAGGGTATGAAGCTTGGTCGCCTCGATGTCTGTCCAGGGAAACCCCTTCCCAAGCCAGAAGGCCTTTTGCTTGGCTGACAGACCAGCTTTCCTCTCCAGTTCGGCCAAATCGATGAACTCTTTCCCGAACAACTTGAGACGGGAGGCATCGACCAGCCTTTTGTAGGCCTGGTATCCGCGGTAGGCCGCTGCCAACGCACACCCAATGGCAAGCAAGGCGGCAAACTGGGAAAACATTGGGACGGCAAGGGAAACCAGGATAATGAGCGACGACCCTACGGCCCAGATCATCGCCATCTTCGCCTCGAAATTCGGGCGCCATGGGACCTCAAAATCGTAGGGTGAAGATACAGCCATCACCCGATGCTCGATGATGGCCAGGAAAGATGGCTGCACCCCTTCCTGCGAGCTCTCTGGAAGTGGGTAATTGCCCGTTTGGCAAAGTCGGACTCATTGTCGTACTCGATCAACAAGACTGGAAAGGCGACTGATTTCTCCCGGCGGAGTCTGTCTTCTGCATCGAACTCGTCCTCGACAAACAGCCGCTCGATGACCTTGAAACGGAATTTCGCGCCGCTCCTCGGTCCGTGGTCGATCACCTGAGTTTCCAGCCAAACACGATGGGCACGCTCGATGCTGATCCGCGTTAGCGCCATGCCCCCGCCCCACTATTGTTTGCCTGGGAGAGCAAGTGCATGACGGCTACGCCGGACCATATCGCGACCGGCCATTCGACAACCGGAATCCAGGTCGAGAGAATCAGCAGTACCTGAATTGCAATCGACAGAAGGGCCAGAGCAGCGGCGAGACGACGATTGAAACCACCGTCCTTTCTGGACATGGCGAGAATAAAGCCAAGCCACACCAAGGTACTGACAATTGCCAGCCCCAAGGTTCGGCCCCTGACGAGCTGCTCTGTCAGCCCGCCGACGAGCGTAGCGCTCATGGCAATCCAGGCAAACCCCGACGAGTCGGGCATCGACTTCCAATCACCCCGAAAACTCAAGAGTCTCCAGCAATGCCAAACCACTGATGCCATCAGTCCAGATTGTTCGTTTCGCATGTTCGTCCCCCTACTCATAATTCGATAGTGCCCCGTCACGTGGGGCGGCCGACGCGATCTGCCGTGATGGAGGCACCAATTTCTGGGCTTAACACGACCTCGCATTGCCGGTGTTGAACCTAGGGCACCGCCGGCTGGCCCCGCGACATCCAGATCGGTCAATTCACGTCGATTTGGCTTCTGTCCCAACTCATCTTACGGATTCCTGAAAATATGCAACTCTCGAAATCCGCCTTGGCAGGTCACATTTCGGCGAAAGTTATCCACAGAAGCGATTCTTGAGCCGAGTTATCCACGTGATAACTGTCTCAACGACGATTTCTCGCAATCACTGACCGGCAGTACATTTCACGGAAAGCGCAAAGTTATCCACGTGAAAACGGTCTCAAGGGCATGTGAAATCTGTCTCATGATCACGTGAAATCTGCCTCATGGACCACGCCGCAAGCCTTGATTGGCAAGGCATCCAGGCCTTCCCCAAGTAGTGCAGGTAATTTTGCATGTAGCTTTACAAGTAAAGGGCCGATTTACTTGTGGATATTCGCGCGTGTCTTTTCCAGGCGAGACCGGGTTGATCGGGCAGCGCTACAACGAAGAAAGCCGTGCGCCACCTGTATGGCGGATACGCAATCGGCTGGCAACCACAAGGAGCCCCGTGTCCTGCGCTGAAACATTGGCCTCGGGATAGAAGAGCAACGCCTCCTTGAGTCTCTGGAGAAATCGCTTTTTGAAGTCCAGCAGCCCGCGGGGCGTATCGCTGTAATCAGCACCGAACTGAAGCTTCAATGACTTCCATGGTATGAGGACGCTCGGACGGTTGGTGACCCGCAGGAGAAATATCCGGTAGACCAGCCAGGAATAGACATCCATCGCCAAGGGCGACTTGGAGAGTGCGTGCAACACACGCATGTCGATCGGCACTGGCGACTCCGTCACGTTCCGAAAGAATTCGCTCGACAGCTTGAGCGTGCTTTCCCACAGCATCCGGTCATCAGGCCGGTGGGGATCC
>CAZHFS010000301.1:0-4000 GCA_964531885.1 uncultured Propionivibrio sp. | reverse complement strand
CTCTGGATGCCTTACATCATCAATAACTATGGAGACAAAATGTCGGCATCCCGTTATCGTCAGCAGCGTTCACTCTTTTTCGGAGCAATCCTCACAGCCGTTGCAGTAGCCAGCCTTGTCGCTTGCGGAGGCAGCGATGAAGACGCTGCGCTTTCTCCAGGAAATGAACCTGGTTCGAGCAAACAGGAGGTATTGATTTCAAGGGATAAAATGGGCGTGCCGTTTGTTCAGGGCGCAACGGCCGAAGCTGTCCTGTATGGAGCGGGGTATGCGTCGGCTCAGGATCGGCTTTTTCAGATCGAGTTCCTTCGCCGTACAGCCAATGGATCACTCGCCGAGCTGTTGGGTCCATCCGTCTTGGAAATGGACAAGGAAGCCCGGATTGACGGCTTCACAGACTCTGAAATGAGAGCTCAGATTGATGCTCTGCCCGAAGAGCACAAAAAGCTTTTCAAAGCAATGGTGAAGGGTGCCAACGCTTATATCGCGAAGGCCATCGAAGAGCCCAAGGTGTACATGCCGCTCGAATTCGAGAAATACGGCATTTCCCTCAAGCCAATTACCGAGGAGGATGCGGCTCGCATAACTCAGCTGACGGTTCGCACCTATGGCGGCCGGGGGGGGAATGAGTTGAACAATCTGGCGTTTCTCGCGGAAATGCAGAAGCGCCACGGTTCTGCCAAGGCGCAGAAAATCTTTGATGACATTGTGGTGCTGGACGATCCCGATGCAGACACCGTGGTGCGGCGCAATGCATCCACTGCGGTAGCCATGGCGCGCAAGGCAGTGGTGATTCCCAGGAAAATCCCGGCTTCCACAATCGAGGTTGCTCAAAAGCTGCGCGAAACGCGGGTGGCGAGGGCTGAATTGATGGAACGAATAGGCTTCACACGTGGTGCAAGCCGTTCACTGATAGTTGGCCCTCAGCGCAGCGCGGATGGCAAGGTCATGATGATGCAATCCACAGCGGATGGCTATGACATGTCGATCTCAGGCGGCGGTTTGAACGCATCGGGGCTGACCATCGGCCTCGGGGTTCCGGTGATGGGTCGCGGTTTCCAGCACGGATGGCTCATCACCACTGGCGAAAGCGACACCATCGACGTGATGGAGCATGACATCAACCCCAGCAATCCTGGCCAGTACCGGTACAACGGCGCTTGGAAGAACTTTGAATCGCGCGAAGAGACGATCAATGTTCGCGGCAGCAGCCCCGTCAAAATCAAGGTCCTGCGCTCCGTCCAGGGCCCTATCTTCCAGATGGACGAACAAGCGGGCAAGGCTTATGCCCGTCGCAACGCCGTGTGGGGCAGGGAACTGCAGGGGTTCGTGTCCAGCATCGAATTTGGCCGGGCGAAGTCCCTTGCTGAATTTCGCCAAGCTGCCAGTGCGGTGGTGCAGAACTTCAACCTGAGCTATGGGGGCGAAGACGGTCACATCGAAATCTGGCACAGCGGCCTGCAACCTGTTCGACCGGCAGGCGTCGATCCACGCCTGCCGGCCAAGGGTGATGGTAGCCAGGATTGGCAAGGGTTCGTTCCGTTTGATCGGTGGGTGAACGAGGCCAACCCGAAGGACGGCTACTTCTTTGCGTGGAACAACAAGGCATCCAAGGAAAGCACCTATGGCGATACCTCGCGCTATGGTGAAACCTTTCGTACCTGGATGGCGCACGACCTGATGGCTGCAAAGCCCAAGGTTACGATGGCCGACATGAAGAATTTCAACTATTCGCTGGCCCATGGTTTCGGGGGCGTTGATCTATCTTCCACGTCGCCGAAATTCTTCCAGCCCTATCTGGAAAAGGCCGTTCGCGAAGACGCAGACCCACGGCGCAGGCGCGCTGTCGAACTGATGGTCGGCTGGAATGCGCTGCGCGAAGACAAGAATGGCGACGACAAGTACGACAGCGCAGGGCAGACAATCTTTGAAAACTGGCGCGCACTGGCTCTCAAAGAAGTGTTCAATGACGTGATCGGTGATTGGGCCGAAAAGCTTGACGCTCCGCTTTACGTAAAGTACCGCACCAGCTTGCTGCTGCGAGCTCTGAAGGGTAAAGCTGCCGGCAAGCCATTTTCGGTGGACTATCTCAACGGGCGCGATATCGACGCGGTGGTTCGTAAGACGCTCGACACGACCCTGGCCGAGATGGAGAAGAAATTCGGCACTGCCGACATGAATGCCTGGCTGACTCCGGTGGCCTACAAAACTTTCAGCAGTTCGAGCTTGATGGGGAGTCTTGCCGTTGACCTGGGCAAGATTCCAGCCAAGATCAAGGACAACGGCAACGAGAACTGGAACGCGATCATGAAAATTGACGCATCCCGTTTGCCCATCGAGACCTTGATTCCGACAGGCGGTCAGAGTTGGTTTATCAATACCAGTGGCACTGCCAGCCCGCATATTTCCGACCAGGTTGAACGCCATCGGGATCTGGACTTCAAGTCGGTCGCTACGTCCGACAAAGACGCTGCAGTTGCGGCTGTGGGCACTCCAATCAAATTGACATTCGCGCCTTGAATGCTCAGATGATGGGTGACGAAACGGGGTGCTTGTATGTGGCACGCGACTGGCTTCTGTATGTGTCGGAGCGTCAGTCGTATTCAGGGCTCAAGAACAATGCCCCCGCGTTGTCGATCAGCCCGCGCGGCACGTGGACGGTGACGCACGGGAGTAGCGAGACAACGGGACGGGTCTTTCTGCACCCCCCCAATGTCGAACGCTCTGGTCACGGGTTTGGGGTCATTGCGCTGTGGCCCCTGCCTTGCACACCTTTATCGATGGCGCTTTATGCGGCAACGAAGAATAGCGTTGCTTCAATTTCCAGCCCAGAGCTTCTGGACTGCAAAGCGGTCCAGAAGCTCATTGCGCTGTTTCCTGACCTGTTGAAAGGACATCAGCAAGATTGGCTCGCTGAGGCGATTGGAAGCATCGAAGTGCATGTCACGGCAATCACAAAAGACTTGCGCCCGCCTGATACCCGTGCCATGGGGCTGGCCACTTTGTTGCGCAGGAACTTCCCCTCTCAGGGAAACCTCGGTGACCATGCGCAGAAGTTGGGCTTGTCGAAAGAAAGGCTTCGCCACGTATTTGTCCACAGCTTCAATTTGCGCATCTCGCAGTACATCGCATGGCTCAAGCTCCATGCGACACTGACATACGCCTGTTCCTCACTATCCAAGCCCACGGTGACGGAGGCGGCGCTGGCGGGAGAGTTTTTCGATGCGGCTCATCTCGCAAACGCTTCCTCACGCATGTTCGCGACACGCCCCTCCGAGACGCTGGCGGAAACCTTCCACTTCGTCGCTGTTCCCGACGTGGGTTGATTCGTCCCGTCTTTGCCAGGCACAGAGGCTTCAAGCAGCATCCGCAATGGTCACATACGCAGGCGCGGACAAAGAAAGCGGCCAATTCAGTTGGGCCAGGAGTGCAGTACTGACCACGACGGTACTGGTGTCGCAATCCGAGCCGGCTGCGTCACTCTGTTGATTGGATTGAGCCCGCCTTCCTCCTCGGCGGCCCATGGCAGGTCAATCAGTGCCCTGCCGGCCCGTGCGCCGTCCACCCCTTGGCCACGCACTCCGCATCGAACTGCCGGGCCAGATCCGCCAGCGCAATCGACCCCAGCCGCGCGATCAGCAGCGCCTCCGCCTGGCGCAGCGCATCGTCCAGCGCCGCATTGACCACGCGCTCCACCGCGCACTCGGGGTTGTCGCTGCCGTTGCCTATGGCAAACAGGTGCGGCCCGCCCACGGCGTGGTGGATGTCGAGCAGCGTGACCTGCGCCAGATCGCACGCAATCGTCCAGCCGCCGCCGTGGCCTTTTTCCGAACGCACATAGCCCGCATCGCGCAGGCCTGCCATCGTGCGGCGCACCACCACGGGGTTGGTGCCCAGCATGGTGGCGATCTGCTCGGAGGTGAAGGGCGCATCGTGCCGCGCCATGTGCAGCAGCACGTGGAGCATGCGAGACAAACGGCTGTCGCTTCTCATGAAACTC
>CAZHFS010000300.1:0-4007 GCA_964531885.1 uncultured Propionivibrio sp. | reverse complement strand
GCGGCTCCAGCGAACCAGCAGGAGAAGTCTTCCCGGTCGCCGCAACGGAAACCGCCGAGATGCTCCGCGAAGCCAAGAACGTCATCATTGTTCCGGGCTACGGCATGGCGGTTGCACAAGCGCAACATACAGTCTATGAAATAACTAAGGAGTTACGTGAAAAGGGCGTCAACGTGCGTTTCGGCATCCACCCTGTCGCCGGCCGTATGCCGGGACACATGAACGTGCTACTGGCGGAAGCCAAAGTTCCGTACGACGTGGTATTCGAGATGGACGAAATCAATGACGATTTCCCTGACACCGACGTCGCAATGGTGATTGGTGCCAATGACATCGTAAATCCGGCAGCACAGGACGACCCGACCAGCCCGATTGCCGGCATGCCGGTTCTTGAAGTCTGGAAAGCAAAAACCTCCATCGTCATGAAACGCTCGATGGCATCAGGTTACGCTGGCGTCGACAATCCTCTGTTCTACAAGGAGAACAACCGCATGCTCTTTGGCGATGCCAAGAAGATGCTGGACGAAGTGCTCGTCGCACTGAAGTCCTGAAAGTAGAGAGGCCGTTGTTTGGAAACTGAGACAGAACTCGCGGCTGCGAATGCTGTCTCAGTGTTGTACCAGCCCCTCGCGAAGTTGGTGAGGGATCATCAATGGCAACATTAGGAGGGCACCATGGAAGTCAAAGAGATTCTCAAACTCAAGGACTCCACACTGTATTCGGTTACTCCGGATACCCTGTTGTCCGAGGCAGTCATTGTCATGGACGACCACGATGTCGGGGCAGTTGTCGTGGTAGAGGAGGGCCGCCTGGTCGGCATGCTCACCTTCAGGGAAGTGATCTCGGTGCTCGCCAGCCGTCAGCGCGAAGGTCGTACCGGGCCAACCCCGCCAATGTGGGAAATTCTGGTAAGCGAAGCGATGGTACCGAATCCACCGACTACCGACATGTCCATGGATATTGATGAACTTCGCCAACTGATGGTTTCTTCACACGCCCGTTACATCCCCGTCATGGATGGTGAGCGCATCTTGTGCATCATTTCATTGCGCGACATCGCCAAAGCGGTACTCGAGGAGCGTAATTTCGAAAATCGCCTGCTCAAGGCCTATATCAAGGACTGGCCAGAAAAAACTCCGGCTGAAGCCCACTGATATAACGCTTCTACCATCAAAACGGGCCCCGCGGGGCCCGTTTTTTATACCTCATCTACCGTGTAAAGGCGTCGATACTCTTTCATCGCGTATCTGTCAGTCATTCCGGCGATATAGTCAGCGATTCGGCGCGCTTGCTGCTTCTGATCATCGCCTTCATCCCGATACTGCGGCGGAAGCAGCCGCCTGTCTTCACTGAAAGCCAGGTACAGGGCATCGATCACCCGATGTGCTTTCGCGGTCATTCTCAGCACCTGGTAATGCCGATAGAGGTTGGCATGTAAAAACCGCTTCAGCTCGACTTGAGAGGCGTGCATCTCGGGCGAAAAGGCCACCAGTGCAGGGCAAGCCCTGACATCATCGAGCGTGCACGGCCCAAAGCGCGCCAAATTCGCCTGCGTCACCTCAATCAGATCGCATATCTGTGCATTGATCATTCGCCGGATCGTTTCATGAATCAAACGGCGTCCGCTCAATGCCGGGTAATCCCGCCTCACTTCCGAATGATGGCGAGAGAACAAAGCCACTGAGTCCATCTGCTCGACGCTTATCAAACCTGAGCGCAGGCCATCGTCCACATCGTGGTTGTTATAGGCGATCTCATCAGCCAAGTTGCATATTTGCGCTTCGAGGGAAGGGCGAAGTCGCTTGACGAAACGCTCAGCAAGATCTCCTAGGCCAGGGACATTTTCCTGGCTGCAGTGCTTGACGATACCTTCGCGTGTCTCATACGAAAGATTAAGCCCAGCGAATTCTGCGTAACGCTCTTCCAGCCGATCGACGATGCGTAAGCTTTGCAGGTTGTGCTCGAACCCACCTGAGTCACGCATGCAGGCATCTAACGCATCCTGGCCGGCATGGCCAAACGGCGTATGGCCCAAATCATGCGCGAGCGCAACCGCTTCAGCCAAATCTTCGTTCAGTCGTAAAGCCCTGGCGATCACCCGGGCAATTTGAGCAACCTCAAGCGTATGGGTTAAACGCGTGCGGAAGAGATCGCCCTCGTGGTTTACAAAGACTTGTGTTTTGTATTCGAGCCTGCGAAAAGCGGTCGAATGGACGATACGATCTCGATCGCGTTGAAATTCACTGCGAAACTTCGGCGACTCTTCATGGTAGAGGCGACCTCGCGTATTGAGGACCGAAACGGCATAAGGCGCCAACTCAAGCGTGCTCACAACGCGCCTCAATCGCTTGGGTGATCAACTCGTCGGACGCCGCATCGGTCACCACTGCTCGACCAAGGGCTTCGAGCAAGACCAATCGCAGACGGCCGCCTAAAACTTTCTTATCATGCCTCATCAAATCCAGATAGCGCCGCGCTCCTAATTGGGGACCGAGCACTGGCAATCCGACGCGTTTGAACAATCCCTCAACCCGCGCCACGTCCTGGTTAGACAACATGCCGAGACGGGACGAAAGCTCAGCTGCCATCAGCGTACCTGCTGCAACGGCCTCTCCGTGCAGCCAAAGACCATAGCCCAATCCTGTTTCGATAGCATGGCCGAAGGTATGCCCGAGATTGAGCAGGGCGCGCTCGCCTTGCTCGCGTTCATCAGCCACCACCACCGCCGCTTTGTTCGCGCAGGAACGATGAATGGCATACTGCAAAGCAGCAGTTTCCCGAGCCAAGAGATCTTCGGCGTGAGCTTCAAGCCATTCCAGAAACGGCAGATCGCGAATCAGTCCGTATTTGATCACCTCTGCCAATCCAGCGCGCAATTCACGGTCCGGTAGCGTCCGCAACACACCCGTATCGGCAAGTACCAGGCGCGGCTGATAAAAGGCACCGATCATGTTTTTGCCCAGAGGATGGTTGATGGCAGTTTTCCCGCCAACGGACGAATCCACCTGAGCCAGCAGCGTCGTCGGAACCTGAATGAACGGCATTCCTCGCTGATAACATGCTGCCGCAAAGCCGGTCATATCCCCCACAACTCCGCCCCCCAAAGCAATGATCGGGGTCGACCGTTCGCAACGCGCTTCAAGTAGCGCGTCAAAAATCTTATTGAGAATTTCCCAATTCTTAAACTGCTCGCCATCGGGCAATACCACTTCGGTCAGCGACACACCGAGTCGAGCCATGACCGCCTGCAGTTTCCCGAGATAGAGAGGTGCCACCCCGGTGTTACTGACGACGGCGGCACGCCCACCGCGAACCATATCTCGCCAAAGATCATCACATTCGATCAGATCATTTCCGATATGGATCGGGTAAGCACGATCACCCAGTTCAACTCTTAACGTTTCCATCGCTCTCCAACTTCTTTGAGCAGTTGCTGCACTATGGTTGCTGCTTGCATATGCGCCCCATCGACGATGTAGTCCGCCGTCTCGCGATACAACGGCGCACGCAGGGCATACAATTCCTGCAGACGGCCGAGCGGATCATCCACCCGTAAAAGAGGCCGGTTTTTATCGAGCCGCGTCCTCTCCCAAAGTATGGCAGGAGGCACATCGAGATACACAACCCAGCCGGTTGCCCGCAACACACAGCGATTTTCCGGACGCAGGACAATGCCCCCACCTGTCGCGATGACGCACGGCGGGAGTGCAGCCAATTCGGCAATGACTTGCGCCTCACGCCGCCGGAAACCATCCTCACCTTCGATCTCAAAGACGGTCGGAATACTCACCCCTGTCCTCGCTTCGATCTCACGGTCCGAGTCGTAAAAATCGAGATGCAGCTTACGGGCCAGTTGCCGGCCAATCGTCGTCTTCCCCGCGCCCATCAACCCGATGAGGTAGAGCTTATTTTTGATTGTTTTTTCGTTCGTATCCACCCGTCCATTTTACCGCAGGCTGACCGATCTACCTGACGAAAAAAAACCGGCCCGCAAGCCGGTTTTTAGT
>CAZHFS010000299.1:0-4008 GCA_964531885.1 uncultured Propionivibrio sp. | reverse complement strand
CCGCGGCCGCTACCAGCCGGCGCCGCCGGTCACTGAGTTCCCCAACGCCGAGCGCTTGAACGAGCTGATGATCGTCGGCCCGATCACCGTGCGCAGCGCCTGCAGCCACCACTTCTGCCCAATCATGGGCCGGCTGTGGATCGGGCTCATGCCCAACGAGCATTCCAACCTGATCGGCCTCTCGAAATACAGCCGCCTCGCCGAATGGGTGATGAGCCGGCCGCAGATTCAGGAAGAGGCGATCACCCAGATGGCCGAACTCCTGATGCGCAAGGTCAGCCCCGACGGGCTGGCGGTGGTCATGGAGGCCGATCACTTCTGCATGCACTGGCGCGGCGTGCGCGATGCCGAGACCAAGATGGTCAACAGCGTGATGCGCGGCTCCTTCCTGAAAGACGCTGCCCTGCGCCGCGAATTCCTCTCGCTCATCAACCTGAAGAACTGAGGCTCCCATGCTCGTCCGCCTGCTCTACGCCAGCCGCGCCTCCGCCCCGCTCTCCGGCCCGGTCATCGAGTCCATCCTCGCCCAGTCGAGCGCGCACAACCCGCGCCACGGCATCACCGGCATCCTCTGCTACAGCGACGATCTGTTCATGCAGGTGCTCGAAGGCGGGCGCAACGAGGTGTGCGAACTCTACAACACCATCGTCCGCGACCCGCGCCACCAGCAGGTGCGCCTCCTGGTTTTCGAGGAGATCCGCGAGCGCCGCTTCGGCAGCTGGACGATGGGCCACGTAGACGTCAAGACGGTGAACCCCTCGCTGCTGCTCAAATACAGCGAACAGGCGGTGCTCAACCCCTTTGGCTGCTCGGGCCAGGCCTCGCTCGCCCTGCTCGACGAGCTGATGGCCACGGCCTCGGTGATCGGCCGCTGTTAAAAACCGCCGGCAGCGGACGCGCCGCGTGGACACGGCGGGTTCGGTACGCCCCTGAGGCATGCGTTGAGCGTGCGCAAGGCAGGTAAGGGAGGCACTGAACTCCCGCCGCTGTCGGCACTCTATGCTTGCTGTGCCGCCACCCTGACCGCCGACATCGAACCTTGATCGCCCCCGCTCTCCGCACGCCCCCCTGGCTTGGCACGGTTTTCGTTTCGCTGGCCGTCATTTACTCCGTTCTCGCCGGTTTTGAAGGCAAGCGCGCGGCACAGTTGCTGGTGCTTGCCCTGCCGGCCCTGATGCTTCTGCTGTACCCGGCAGCGTCCGCGCGCGGGCGGCAAATCCAAGCCATCCTCGCCGGAAGCTATGCCCTGCTGTTCCTGGCCGACGGTTTGAGCCGCGCCTATCTGCTCGAACTCTACGGCGCGGCACCGAACAGCACCCAGGTACTCACGGCCATTGCCAACACCAACGCCAGCGAGGCCCTGGAGTACGCGCAGACCCAAACCTGGCCGCTCACCCTTGGCGTCCTCGAAGCGCTGGCCTGCCTTGGGTTGCTGATCGTCGGGCTCCGTCTTTGGCTTTCCCATGCCCGCCCTGCCGGCAAAGCGCGCAAATGGCGGCTGGCCGTGCTGTGCCTGTGCCTGCTCCTCGTGGCGACTGCCGTGGCCAGCAAACCGTGGCGCCGCCATCATCCCCTGCCTTTCTGGGTTGAATGGTGGCAGGACGTTGGCCACCTGCGCACCCACTGGAATGCCTTGCGCGATCAACGCGAGCGGCTGCTCGACATCGCCAAGCGCCAGACACCGCAACTCACGGCGGCGGCACCGTCAACGGCAGTCTTAGTCATTTCCGACAGCGTCAACCGCGACAATCTCGGACTCTACGGCTATGCCCGCGACACCACCCCGCGTTTGTCAGAGGTGCTGAGCGGCGCCGAAGGCCGGCTCGGCGTCTTCCGTCACGCCTGGTCGCTCGACGCGGCAACGATCCCGGCCTTGCGCCGGCTGTTCTACCTCGGCCACCCCGAGTCCGAACAACCGCAGCACGTGCTGGCGCTGGCACGAGCCGCTGGCTACCGCATTGTCTGGATCGGCAATCACGACGATCTGGCCGTCGAGCAGGAACACGCCCAGCTCGCCGACCAAACCCGGATGCTCAACCAGACGCCCGGCCGCTCCAGCACCCAGCCCGATGGCGTGATTCTTGAAAGCCTGCGCCAGGCGCTGGCCGAACCTGGTGCGCAAAAATTGATCGTGCTGCACCTGCTCGGCGCGCACCCGCACTACCGACTGCGCTATCCGGCGGGTACCCCGCGCTTTGCCGAGGACGACCGCGTGGAGCACGAACTCAAGGCAGCCGGGCGCCCCTTCTGGCTGCGCGGACTACGCAACGACTACGACACGGCCCTGCGCTACCACGACGGCATCGTGGCCGAAACCCTTCGCCTCACGCGCGCCGCCAGCCCGGACGCCGTCTGGCTCTATCTCTCCGATCATGGCCAGGAGGTCGGGCACAGCCGCAACCAGGCCGGACACAGCCCCAGCACCGAGGCCGGTTACCGGATTCCGCTCCTGATCTGGCGCCCGACGCCATGGAACGCCGAGACCCTGGCCAAGCCCGTCCGCGCCGACTGGCTTGGCCACAGCCTGCTCTCGCTGCTGGGCATCGACTGGGCAGGCCAGGACGATCGGCGCGACGCGCTCTCCCCCGCCTATCACTGGCAGGCGCCCACCCATCCGGTCATCACCGAATTCACGCGCTGACCAAACCCGGCAAGACCCGCACTCAGCGCCAGGCGGCGCTGGCCACCTTGGCGGCGAGCGCCAGCAGGGCCACGCCGATCAGGCGCTCGAACCATTTGAGGCGGGACTGCAAACCGGCGAGCACGCGCGGCGAAGAAAAAAGCAGGGCAACCAGCGCAAACCAGAGGAAGGATTCGCCGACCAGCAGCCCCCAGAGCGTCGCCTTGTCGGCCAGCCCCAGATCGGGAGTCAGCACTTGCGACAAAATGGAGCCGAAGTAGAGCATCGCCTTCGGGTTAAGCAAATTGGTAAAAAAACCGGTAACGAAGGCCCGCCCCCCGTGCCCGTCTGCGCGCGCCTCGGGCAGCGTGCCTTGCGAACGCAGGCACTGGATGCCTAACCAGGCCAGGTAAGCCGCACCGACCACCGAAAGGGCAAACGACAAACCCGGCAAGGCGCTGAATACCAGCGACAGGCCAAACGCACAGATCAGCACATAGACGCCAATCGCCGCGGCGACGCCAGCCGCCGCCCACAACCCGGTGGCCCGCCCGGAAACGATGGCCAGACGCGTGACCACCGCAAAATCGGGGCCGGGCGAAATCAGCGCCACGGCATGAATGGAGAGGACGAGCAAGAGGGCTTCCAGAGACATTGCGGTTCCTTGGTTTAACTCACGGCAACGGACATCATACGCGCTGCCCCAAGCGCAAGGAACGGCGCCCCTGATGGCCGGTCGACAAGGCGCATGGAATGGCGCGGCGAAGACACTCTGAATGACGCCGCCAGCAAGCCGCCCGGCGCCTCCGATAGAGGGCCTCGACGACAGCCTCCCTTGAGGGGAAATCCGACTGTACAAAGTCCAAGGAAGGTTTCCGCTCCTGGCGACGGCAGTCCCTGCATCAACCTCGCGCGCCTTGGGCAGAAAAGGCGGCAGGCAAGAGTCCTCCCGTGCTCGATAGAACGCCCCATGCCCCTTGCCTGTGCCACAATCACGCCTTGCATCCTCTTTTTCCCGCCATGCCCAGCCTGATCCTGCTCAACAAACCCTACGGCGTCATCTGCCAGTTCTCGCCCTCGCCGCCGCATCAGTGCCTGGCCGATTACGTGGCGGTCCCGGCCGTCTACCCGGCCGGCCGGCTCGACACCGATTCCGAAGGCCTGCTGCTCCTGACCGACCACGGCCCCTGGCAGGCGCGCATCGCCGACACGAAGCACAAGCTGCCCAAAACCTACTGGGTGCAGGTCGAAGGTGAACCGGACGATGCCGCGCTCGACGCGCTACGCCGCGGCGTCGACCTCGGCGATTTCGTCACCCGCCCCGCCGACGTGTGCCGCATCGAAGAACCCGAGGGGCTCTGGCCACGTAACCCGCCGATCCGCTACCG
>CAZHFS010000298.1:0-4011 GCA_964531885.1 uncultured Propionivibrio sp. | reverse complement strand
GTCACGGCGGTGAAAAGCCCGCTCAAGAGCCTCGAATTCATCACCCTGCGCATCAAGGATGCGGTCTGCGACCGCTTTCGCGAGAACACCGGCGAAAGGCCAAGCATCGACACCCGCGAACCGGATGTGCGCGTACATGCCTTCCTCACCACCGACCGGTGTACCCTGTACATCGACACCTCGGGCGCGCCGCTCTACCAGCGCGGCCTGCGTCAGAAGACAGTCGAGGCCCCGCTCAAGGAAAACCTGGCTGCCGGCATCCTGCGCTTCACCGGCTGGCAACCCGGCACCCCGCTGCTGGATCCGATGTGCGGCAGCGGCACCTTCCTCTGCGAAGCAGCACAAATCGCCCTCAATGTCGCCCCCGGCGCCGGCGGGCGGAGTTTCGGATTCCAGCGGCTGAAACACTTCAACCTCGACCTGTGGCGCGACCTTCTCGACGCGGCACAGGAGCACGAACTACCGGCTGCCGACAGCCAGATCTGGGGCAGCGACATTTCCCCGGTGGCGGTACGCGCCGCACTCGCCAACCTCGACCGCGCCGACCTCCTGCCCGCCGTGCACCTGTCGACCGGCGACCTGCTCGAACTTGCGGCGCCAGCACCCAGCGGCATCATGATCGCCAACCTGCCCTACGGCGAGCGACTCTCGGAAGCCGACGAACTGGCCTCGTTCTATCCCCTGCTCGGCGCCGCCCTGAAGCGCAATTTCGCCGGCTGGACCTGTTACCTGCTCACCGCCGACCAGCGCCTGCCCAAGCTGATGCGCCTCACCCCGAGCCGCAAGATCCCGCTCTACAACGGGGCGCTCGAATGCCGTCTATATGAATTCCGCATGGTCGCCGGCAGCAACCGGCCGTAACCCCTCTTTTTCTCTGGAATTGTTTTCGTGGATCTCGTACTTCTGCTCAAAGCCGCCATTCTTGGCATCGTCGAAGGCCTCACCGAATTCCTGCCGATCTCCTCGACCGGCCACCTGATCCTCGCCAGCACGCTGCTCGGCTTCCACGACGAGCGCGGCAAGCTCTTCGAAATCGTCATCCAGTCGGGCGCCATCCTGGCCGTCTGCTGGGAATACCGCCAGCGCATTGCCCGCGTGGTTTGCGGCCTGCCTCGCGAACGCGAGGCCCAGCGCTTCGCGCTCAACCTGGTTATTGCCTTCCTGCCGCTGGCCATTCTCGGCCTCCTCTTTGGCAAGGCAATCAAGGCCCACCTGTTCAACGCCCCGACCGTGGCCGCCACCTTCATCCTCGGCGGCCTGATCATCCTGTGGGCCGAGCGACGCACGCACCGGGTACGCATCCAGGAAGTCGAGGACCTGACCGCCGTCGACGCGCTCAAGCTTGGCTTGGCTCAGGCGCTGGCATTGATTCCCGGCACCTCGCGATCCGGAGCAACCATCGTCGGCGGCCTGTTCTTCGGCCTGTCACGTCGTGCAGCGACCGAATTTTCCTTTTTCCTGGCCATCCCGACCATCCTCCTGGCCAGCGCCTACCAGCTCTACAAGGAACGCCACCTGCTGGTCATCGACGATCTCGGGATGTGGGCAGTTGGTTTCCTCACCGCCTTTGTCTCGGCGTTCTGGGCCGTGCGCGCACTCTTGCGCTACATCAGCACCCACGACTTCACGCTGTTTGCCTGGTATCGCATCGCCTTTGGCCTGTTGATCCTGGTCACCTGGCACTACGACCTGATCGCCTGGAGCTAAGCCGATGACCGCCACCAGCGATCACTGCCCCGCCGGCATTCTTTACCTGCACGGCTTCTGCTCCGCCCCGAGTTCGTGGAAAGCGCGGCTGCTCGCCGAACGGATGGCGGAGCGCGGCCTCGCCGACCGTTACTATTGCCCGGCCCTGTCGATCGAACCGGAAGAGGCCATCGCCCAGTGCGAATCCCTGATCGCCGCCCACAGCCAGACGTTTCCCGGAGCTCCGCTGACCCTGGTGGGAAGTTCGCTCGGCGGCTACCTGGCCACCCACCTTGCCGAGAAGCACGGACTCAACGCCGTGCTGCTCAATCCGGCGGTCGTCGCCCCGCTCTCGCTGGCCCGCTACCTTGGCCCGCAGACCAATTTCTACACCGGCGAAACCTTCATCCTCACCGAACGCCACCTCGACGGCATTCGTGCCCTCGACGTCGAGCGCGTCACGCCCGGGCGCTACCTGCTGCTCGTCGAAACCGGCGACGAGGTGCTCGACTACCGGCTGGCCGTCGACCGTTACGCCGGCAGTCGGCAGATCGTGGTCGAGGGAGGCGAGCACAGCCTGCGCAGCTTCCCCGACCACCTGCCGCAACTCTTTGAATTTTGCGGGTTATAATCGCTCTGATGTACGTCCTGTTTGAAGAAGACGGCGCCTTCAAGGCCGCCACGGTATTGACCGACAACGACGCCACGCTGCAGGTCGAGACGACCACCGGCAAGCGCGCCAAGATCAAGTCGGCGAATGTCCTGCTCCGTTTCAAGGAACCGGCCCCCGGCGCGCTGTTGCCGGCCGCCGAGGATCTTGCGGCGGGCATCGATAGCGAATTTCTTTGGGAATGCGCGGGTGATGGCGAATTTGCTTTTGCTGATCTTGCCGACGACTACTTCGGCGGCGCCGGAACCAAGGCCACTGCGGTCGAGGCAGCGGCGTTGCTGCTCGCCCTGCACGCCGCCCCGGTCTATTTCCATCGCAAGGGCAAAGGCCGCTTCCGCAAGGCGCCTCCCGACATTCTCGCAGCCGCTCTGGCCGGTCTTGAAAAAAAGCGTCAGCAAGCGCAAGCCATCGAACGCATGACCGAAGCGCTGACGCGCTTTGCCCTGCCCGAGGAATTCCCGCCGCTGCTCGACCAGTTGCTCTACAAGCCCGACCGCAACCGAGGCGAGACCAAGGCGCTCGAAGCCGCCTGCGCCGCCACCGGGCTCTCGGCACCGCACCTCCTGCTGCGCTGTGGCGCAATCCGCTCGGCCTACGACTATCACCGCCAGCGTTTCCTGCGCGAGTACTTCCCGCGCGGCACCGGGTTCGCTGACAGTACCGAACTCTCGGCACCCGCGGCGCCGGACGATCTCCCGCGCGCAGAAGCCAACATTGCGGCCTTCTCGATCGACGACGCCGCGACGACCGAGATCGACGACGCCTTCTCGCTCACGGCCCTCCCCGCTGGCGGCTGGCAGGTCGGCATCCACATCGCCGCACCGGGCCTCGCCATCCTGCCCGGATCGCCGCTCGATGGCGTGGCGCGCGAGCGCCTGTCGACGGTCTACATGCCCGGCGACAAGATCACCATGCTGCCCGATGCGCTGGTGGCGGCCTACACGCTCTCGGCCGGCCGCGATTGCCCCGCGCTCTCGCTTTACCTCGAGGTGACAGCCGACTTCGAAATCATCGGCCACCGCTCGCGCCTCGAAACGGTACCCATCGTCGCCAACTTGCGCCATCACGATATCGAACCGCTGTTCAACGAAGCCACCCTGGCCGCTGGCCTTGCCGATTTTCCCTTCGCCAGCGAACTCACCACCCTGTGGCAGCTGGCCTGTGCCTGCGAAGCACGGCGCGGCAAGGCATCGGCCAAACAGGGGATCAACGACTACAACTTCCGCGTCGAAGGCGACCTCGCCGACCCCGAAAACTGCCGCATCGCCATCGAGGAGCGTCGGCGTGGCAGCCCGCTCGACAAGCTGGTCGCCGAGCTGATGATCGTCGCCAACGCCACCTGGGGCGGCCTGCTCGCCGAGCGCGGCATCGCCGCCATCTACCGCGCCCAGACCGCCGGCAAGGTGCGCATGACCACCGCCGCGCAGCCGCACGAAGGCCTGGGTGTCCCCCAGTACGCCTGGTCCACTTCACCGCTGCGCCGCTACGTCGACCTCATCAACCAGTGGCAGCTGATTTCCTGCCTGCGCGATGAGACACCACACTTCTCGCCCAAGTCCGACGCCTTGTTCGCGGCCATGCGCGACTTCGACCTGACCTACAACGCCTACGCCGAATACCAGCGCGGCATGGAGCGCTACTGGTGCCTGCGCTGG
>CAZHFS010000297.1:0-4018 GCA_964531885.1 uncultured Propionivibrio sp. | reverse complement strand
CGTGCGACGCCGAGCGGCCCATCAACTTGACGAAGTGCCAGTACTTGAGCGAGGAGCGGGTGTCCTGCAGGATGTTGCCGACCATCTCGGCGTAGATGCGCGTCGCGGTGTCGAAACCGAAGGAGATTGGCAACAGGTCGCCGATCTGCAGGTCGCCGTCGATCGTCTTCGGCACGCCGATGACCTGTACGCCCGAGCCATCGGCCTTGACGCCGGAGTAGAGGTATTCGGCGAGCACGGCAGCGTTGGTGTTCGAGTCGTCGCCGCCGATGATGACAATGGCGTCGAGTTTGTGCTTGACGCAGGTGTCTTTGACCTGCTGGAACTGTTCGTCGGTCTTGATCTTGGTGCGGTCAGTGCCGAGGAAGTCGAAGCCGCCGGTGTTGGCCACTTTTTCAATGTCGGCGTCAGTGATTTCGAAGAGGTTGCCCTTGAGCAGACCCTTGGGGCCGGGCTTGACGCCGAACAGCGTATTGCCGGCGCCGAGGGCGCGTTTGATGCCGACCACGACGTTGTGACCACCCGAAGCCGGGCCGCCCGAGAACAGCACGGCCACCCGTTTGCCCTGAGCCGCGGCAGTGTTGGTGCCATCCGACGTCAGGACGGCATTGCCCGAGGCCTTGACCGAGTTCGGGAAGCTCTGCTCGACGCTGGCGCTGTCCTTGGTCGACAGCACGCGGCCGCTGTTGGCAAAGCGCACGGCATGCGGCGCGGCGCTGGTGCCAAAGGCCGGGCAGACCGGCAGGGGCAGGGCGCGGACGGCAGTTTCGAAGAGCGCGTTGTGCGCTTCCATGCCTTGGAGTTGTTCAGTCAGTGAACTCATGGAGCATCCTTGAGGAAGTTTGAAAATCGGTGTTCTGCGCTGGTCCCGTTTTCGGCTGGGCGGGCATCAGGGCAGGTCTCGGCAAGAATTTTACCGCAAGCGAAGGGGGGCTGCAGTACAGACGGCCTATGACCTGCTTCGGGGAACAAAGTTTTATTACGTGGAGTCTTGCTCTATAATGGTCGGTTACCTCTGTAGAAAAATTTTGGATTTTTTCACGCCAAAAAACAGAAAAGGAGCAAGACGCACGATGGAAGAGATGGAAAACGACCTTCGCGAGGCAGCACTCGAGTATCACCGGCTGCCTACTCCGGGCAAGATTTCGGTCCGTCCGACCAAGGCCCTGATCAACCAGCACGACCTCGCTTTGGCCTACTCGCCGGGCGTGGCGTTTGCCTGCGAAGCGATCGTCGACGATCCGAACAATGCGGCACTTTATACCTCGCGTGCCAACCTCGTCGGCGTGGTCACCAACGGTACGGCAGTGCTCGGGCTCGGCAATATCGGCCCCCTGGCCGGCAAGCCGGTGATGGAGGGTAAGGGCTGTCTGTTCAAGAAATTTGCCGGGATCGATGTGTTCGACATCGAACTGGCCGAGAACGACCCCGACAAGCTGATCGACATGATCGCTGCGCTCGAGCCGACGCTCGGCGGGGTCAATCTTGAGGACATCAAGGCGCCCGAGTGCTTCTACATCGAAAGCAAGCTCAAGGAACGGATGTCGATCCCGGTCTTCCACGACGACCAGCACGGAACGGCGATCATCTCCGCCGCAGCGATGCTCAATGCGCTGCAGGTGGTCGGCAAGAACATTGCCGAGGTCAAGGTGGTCTGTTCCGGTGCCGGCGCGGCAGCGATTTCCTGCCTCAACCTGTGGTGCGATCTCGGTGTGCGGCGTGAGAATATCGTGGTCTGCGATTCGCGGGGCGTGATCTATGTCGGCCGTGAAGCCAACATGGAACCGACCAAGGCCCAGTATGCGCGCGAAACCGACGCTCGCACCCTGGCGGATGCCATCGACGGTGCCGACATCTTCCTCGGGCTGTCCATGGCCGGCGTGCTCAAGGCGGAAATGCTCGCCAAGATGGCTTCGCGGCCGATCGTCTTCGCGCTCTCCAATCCGACGCCGGAAATCATGCCCGAACTGGCGCGCGAAGTGCGCCCGGATGTGATCATGGCCACCGGCCGTTCGGACTACGCGAACCAGGTCAACAACGTTCTGTGCTTCCCCTTCATCTTCCGCGGTGCGTTGGACGTCGGCGCGACGCGGATCACTGAAGAAATGAAGCTTGCCTGCGTCCGTGCGATCGCCGCGATGGCGCACGAGGTGGTGACCAGCGAAGTGGCGATGGCCTATCCCGGCCAGGATCTCTCGTTTGGTCCGGAATACCTCATTCCCAAGCCATTTGATCCGCGCCTGATCTTGGTCATCGCCCCGGCAGTGGCCCAGGCGGCGATGGACTCCGGTGTCGCCAAGCGCCCAATCCTGGATATGGACGCCTACCGCGAAAAGCTGCAGGGCTTCATTTACCGTACCGGTGTCGGCATGCGCTCGGTGTTCTACGCAGCGCGCAAGGGCAAGCCGACGCGCGTCGTCTACGCCGAGGGCGAAGACGAGCGCGTGTTGCGCGCGGCGCAGATCATCTTTGAAGAAAAGCTGACCCTGCCCATCCTGATCGGACGTCCGGATGTGATTCGCGAGCGGCTTGAGCGTATCGGTTCGCCGCTCAAGATCGGCAAGCACATCGAAGTTGTCGATCCGGCGCAGGATGATCGCTATGACGAAGCCTGGCGTGGGTACTTCTCGCTGATGCAGCGGCGTGGCGTGACTGCCGATCTCGCTCGCGATCGCCTGCGCAACGACAGCACGGTGATTGGTGCCATGCTGGTTCGCCTGGGGTACGCCGATGGCATGCTGTGCGGGCTCTCTGGGCGCTACGAGCATCACCTGCGGCAGGTTGAGGACATCATCGGCAAGGCGCCGGGCCGGAACACGCTGGCAGCGATGAACCACCTGATCTTGCCGGGACGTGCCGTGTTTATCTGCGATACGCACGTGAACGAAAATCCCGATGCCGAACAGTTGGCCGAGATTGCCCTGATGGCTTCCGAGGAAGTGCGTCGCTTTGGCATCGAGCCCAAAGTGGCGATGCTCTCGCATTCGAACTTCGGTGCTTCTCAATCGGCTTCTGCGCGCAAAATGGCCGAGGCGACTCGACTGTTCCGCGCCATGGCGCCCGATGTTTCGGCGGATGGCGAGATGCACGGTGACGGTGCTTTGTCGGAGGAGATTCGCAACAAGTTCGTGAGTGACGGTGCGCTGCATGGCGAAGCCAACGTGCTGGTCATGCCCAATCTGGATGCGGCGAACATCTCCTACAGCTTGCTCAAGATGACCGGTGGCGAAGGCGTGACGATCGGGCCGGTGCTGCTCGGTGCAGGGCGTCCGGTGCATGTGTTGACCAGCACGGCAACCGTGCGTCGCATCGTCAACATGACGGCGTTGGCCGTCGTTGATGCTGCGTCGCGGTAATATGGCGCTAAGCCGGCTTTAAGTTCGCCTTAAGGCAGCGCAGCGAAAATCAGGGCCACCGGAAGAGAATCTCCGGTGGCCTTTTTTCGTCCGCAGGTATACTCCGGATAGCCGATTTATTGTTTAACGACGGTTTTCAATGACTTCAGTTGCATCTGTTCTCGGGCGGTGGCGTGCTTGGTCGCCAGCCCTGCGCGTCGAAACCCTGGCCCTGCTTGCAGGTCTGTTCTTCACCCTGAGCAGCAATGGACTCTTCTGGCGTTCTGCTTTCGCCGGGCGCGATTTTGCCGGCGCCGGTGACTGGCTGTTCGCTGCCGGGTTGTTAGTCACGCTAGCGACGCTGCACTTCCTCATCCTGGCCGTCCTCTGCAACCGCTGGACGGTCAAGCCCCTGTTGGGCCTGCTTATCGTGGCGACGGCCTTCGCCTCCTATTACATGGCGACGTACACCGTCTTTCTTGACCCGAGCATGCTGCGCAACGTGCTGCGTACCGACGTCAAGGAGGCAGGTGAACTTTTCAGCCTCGGCATGCTGCCGCACCTGCTGTTTTACGCCGTGGTGCCGCTGCTGTTGCTCAGCCGGATTCAGGTCGTGCGCGATGGCTGGCGACCGGCCCTCCTGCGACGCCTGGCCAGCGTGATCCTGGGCGCGCTGTTGCTGG
>CAZHFS010000296.1:0-4022 GCA_964531885.1 uncultured Propionivibrio sp. | reverse complement strand
CTGTGAGCCGGAAGCTGGGGAAAACGCACCAGAACGTTCTGGTGTTCGTGAAGGGCGACCCGAGGGCCGCAACAGATGCTTGTGGTGATGTCGAGATGGACGAGGCGCTATTCGCCGAATCGATCGATTAGGGCGGTGCGGCCGGCATCCTTGAGGGCTTCAACATCCTTGCCGATCTGCGTGAAGAAGCGCGGGTTGGTGTATGCGCCGTGGGCGTCGAGTATGGCCCCACGATGTTGGTCAAGGCGAGGGAAACGTGCAGCGATGCGGATAGCGTCCTGCCAACGGCCTGCCGCCATGTGCTCACGCACTATCGATGCTTTCGAGCGTGGTTGTGTCTGCATGGTGCTGTCTCCTTTGGCTTGGCTTGCCTTGGACTGTAAGGGCACGGCACACGATGTCCAGCGAGTTGGACGATGACCTCGCCCGCTTCTCCATGCACCAAGACGGTGCGGAGAAGAAGGGACGGGGACCCTGGCGTTCTGCCTGTCCTGCGGGTCGGCGGACCCGCAGTATTTCGCTAGTGCCAGATTTGGCCCTAGGTTTCGTTTCGTTTGACCCCATGAGTACTGCATCCGTCGACACCATCGCCAAGCTGCTCGATATGACGCCCCGGCGCGTCCAGCAGCTTGCCAACGAGGGGATCATCCCGAAGCCGAAAGACCGGGGGCAATACGAAATCGTCCCGTGCGTTGTCGGGTACATAAAGCACATCAAGGGGATGCTGAACGGCGAAGCCGGCGACCTCGCATCCGAGAAAACGCGCCTGACCAGGGCGCAAGCAGACAAGACCGAAATCGAAACCGCCCGAATGAAGGGCGAACTGGTATCGCTGGCCGATGCCGAGCGCGGATGGTCGGCGTTGGTGGGAGCCTTCCGAGCGAAGATGCTCACCCTGCCGCCTCGCGCTGCAACGGCCGTTTTGAACAAAGCAGAGAAGGAAGCGGAGCGAATCCTGACCAACATGGTTTATGAGGCCCTCGCCGAGCTGTCCAACTGGAAGCCCGACGATGAAGATGCTGAAACAAGCCTTGCGTCGGGCAGCGGCAGTAGCAGCCCCGCCTCCGCAGATAACGACAAGCCAGTGGGCTGACGAACGCCTTTTCCTGTCCCCGGAGGACAGTGCCGAGCAGGGGAAATACACCTCTGCCCGCGCCCCGTATCAGCGGGGCATCATGGACGCCTTCAACGAAGAAGGGGCCGAAGAAATCACGGTCATGTCGTCCTCGCAGGTCGGCAAGACGTTGATCTTCAAAGCCGTGATCGGCTTCCACATCGACGTTGATCCTGCGCCGATGCTGGTTGTGCAGCCGACCGTCGAGATGGCCGAGACTTTCTCGAAGGATCGCCTCGCGCCGATGATCCGGGACACCCCGGTGCTGCGCGGAAAGGTCAATGACGCCAAGAGCCGGGATTCCGGCAACACCATCCAGAAGAAGAACTTTCCGGGTGGTCACATCACGATGATCGGCGCGAACGCGCCGGCCGCGCTGGCCAGCCGTCCTATTCGCATCGTGCTGTGCGACGAGGTGGATCGTTACCCGGCGTCGGCAGGCACCGAGGGCGACCCGGTTAACCTGGCGCGCAAGCGGACAATCACCTTCCGCTCGCGCAAACGTGTCGCGCTGTTTTCAACGCCGACGATCAAGGGCAAAAGCCGGATCGAGCGGGCGTGGAAACGAAGCGACCAGCGGCGCTACTACGTGCCGTGCCCGCATTGCGGCGAGGCGCATGTTCTGCGCTGGGAAAATATCTCGATCATCGACGATGACCCCAG
Source organism: uncultured Propionivibrio sp. (assembly GCA_964531885.1). Taxonomy (GTDB): domain Bacteria; phylum Pseudomonadota; class Gammaproteobacteria; order Burkholderiales; family Rhodocyclaceae; genus Propionivibrio. The sequence continues at coordinate 2,245 of CAZHFS010000296.1, read as the reverse complement.
CACGGCGCGCATGTCTTGCCCGGCATGTGGCGGCCTGATTGAGGACGCCCACAAGCCCGCGATGCTGGAGGCTGGCCAGTGGATCAAGGAGAACCCGGACAGCAAGTTGCCGGGCTTTCACATCAACGAGCTGTATTCGCCGTGGCGAACCTTCGCCGAGATTGCCGCCGACTACTACGCGGCCAAGGGCAACCCGGAGGAAGAAAAGACCTGGTGGAACACCTCGATGGGGGAACCCTACGAGGACGACGGCGAGCGAGCAGATGCCGAAGAACTGGCGAAGCGGCGCGAGAACTACGACGCCGACACGTTGCCGGCCGGTGTGCTGACCGTGACCGGCGGCGTCGACACGCAGAAAGACCGCCTCGAAGTGGAATTCACCGGCTGGGGCGCTGGCGAGGAGTCGTGGGGTATCGAACCGATCGTGCTCAACGGCAACCCGGCAGAGCCTGAAATCTGGAAGCGCCTGGACGATCTGCTGGCAACGACCCGCTTCACCACCGAGGACGGCCGCGTGTTGCGTGTTGCCGCCTGCTGTATCGACTCGGGCGGTCATCATGTCCAGCAGGTCTATGAGTACGCCACGCCTCGCGCTGCCCGGAACATTTGGGCGGTCAAGGGTCAGTTCGGCGCTCGCCCGGTGTGGCCGAAGCGTCAAACGAAGTCGAAAAAGTACCGTGGTCACACGGTGCGGATGATCGGCGTCGATACCGCCAAGGACACGATCTATGCCCGCTGGCAGGTTGCGGAAGGCAAGCCGGGTTACTGCCATTTCTCGATGGCTTACGACGAGAACTGGTTCATCCAGGCCACCGTCGAGCGGCGTGTGACGAAGTTCGACCGGCGAGGAAACGAGGTTCGCTCGTGGGAGAAACCATCGGGGGCGAGAAACGAAGCCCTGGATTGCCGGGTGTATGCGTATGCCGCTCTCCAAGGACTCAAGATCGAGCGGCGTCTTGTCTTGGCCCGCCGCGCCGTGGAAGCCATCAATGCAGATCCACAACCAGACCCGCCAGCCCCGGCCCCCAAGCCGGAGCGGCGCAAACCTGAACCAACGCAACCGAGCCAAGCCCCGCCACCGAGCGGGGCTTCTCGCATTCAGGCCCGACGGGTAGCGAAATCGAGCTACCTCAAGCGCCGATGAAGGACTGACCATCATGGCAATCACGCAACAGGACATCGACAAGATCGACCGCGCCATCGCCAAGGGCGAGAGCGTCGTCCGATTCGCCGACCGCACGGTGGAATACCGCTCGGTCGATGAACTCATCAAGGCCAAGAATGCGATGCAGGCCGAACTGAGCAAGGCGACGAACCCGCGCCGTTCGCGTGTCACGCGCATCTATCACGCCGGCAAGGGGTTCTGACATGGCCTCTTACCCGACTCTCGCACGCCGGGGGTTCCTGCTGCCGAATCGCCTCAAGGCGAGTTACGACGGGGCCGGCACCGGCCGACGTTCTGCCGCTTGGAAAGCCCCTGATTCGGGGCCGACATCGGCATCCCTCGGCGGCCTGCGCTCCCTGCGTAATCGGTCGCGGGCCGCGACCCGCAACGACCCATACGGCTTTTCTGCCATCGACCGGCTGGTTTCCAACACCATCGGGACGGGCATCACGCCGAAGCCGAAGCACAAGGACAACGCCATCCGGGCGGCCCTGCAAGAACTGTGGGACGACTGGACGGAAGAAGCCGACGCCGACGGCCGCACAGACTTCTACGGTTTGCAGGCGCTGGTCTGCCGGGCCGTCTATGAATCCGGCGAGTGCTTCGTCCGTATTCGTCCGCGCCGGCCGGAAGACGGCCTCGCGGTGCCGCTGCAACTGCAAGTCCTTGAGCCTGAGTTCGTCCCGCACGACAAGCACGAGAAGCGCAGCAACGGCAACGTGATACGGGCCGGGATCGAGTTCAACGGTATTGGCCAGCGCGTCGCGTACTGGATGTACCGGAGCCACCCAGGCGACGGCCCGGAACCTTCCGCCGGCTATAACGAGCTGGTGCGGGTGCCGGCCGAGCAGGTAATGCACATTTTCGAGCCGCTGCGACCTGGCCAGTTGCGCGGCGTTCCCGTGCTCGCGCCTGTGCTTGCTCGCCTGAAATCGCTCGACGACTTCGACGATGCGGTGCTGTTCAGGCAGGAGGTCGCCAACCTCTTTGCTGGCTTCATCCGCAAGCCGGCGCCGGAGGAACCGGAAATCGACCCGGTGACCGGACAGGCAGTTGTCACCGACTCAGACGACTTCACCC
>CAZHFS010000295.1:0-4036 GCA_964531885.1 uncultured Propionivibrio sp. | reverse complement strand
ACGAACAAGGTGACACCGATGCCGCGCACGTGCTGCCGGACTTCGTGCAAGGCGGTGAAGTCGACCTTGACCAGCATCGGGATGATCATGATCCAGATGAGCAGGCCGACCGGTAGATTGACCTGGGCGTATTCGAGTCGACCGATCATCTGGAACGCGCCGGGCCAGGCTTGGCCGAGCACGATGCCGATGACGATGCACAGGGCCACCCACACGCTCAGGTAACGTTCGAAGGCACTCATCGGCGCGCATGCTGGCGCGCTGCCGTTGGTTGTTGGCTTCTGTTTGCTCATGCCTGCACCTCTTCGTCCTTGAGCGCAGTTTCATGGATCCCCTGGGCGGCGGTGGCCAGGTCCGCGTGCGGGAGATTGGCGAGATCCAGGGCGACGAAGGCCGCGATACGGCGGGCGAGCGCCTGGTAGGCCGTTTCAAAAGCAGCCTGGCGGGCGGCCAACGGCTCGACGTGGGCAGGGTCGGCGATCCCCCAATGAACCTTGAACGACTGTCCCGGCCAGACCGGGCAGACTTCGGCCGCCGCGCTGCCGCATACGGTGAAAACGGCATCAATGCGTGGTGCGCCGGGGCGGCAGAACTCGTCCCAGGATTTGCTGCGCGCATCGACGGGAGCCGGGACGGCGTGCTTGGCCAGGGTTTCGAGCGCGACGGGGTTGATCCTGCCGGTGGGCTGGCTGCCTGCTGAGAACGCGCGGATGCGACCGTCACCCAGGTGATTGAATAGCGCCTCGGCGAGGATCGAGCGGGCGGAATTGCCGGTGCATAGCACCAGGATGTTGAGGGGAAGGGAAGGCGTCATGGCGTAGATTCTTTCGTTGTGCAGCGGGACAACTGGCCCTTGCAGCAGTCCTCGGTAAGGTAGTCGATCAAGGCCCGCAGGGCGGGCACCGCAGCCCGGTAGTGCACGAAGCGGCCTTCCTGCGAGGAAACAACCAATCCCGCCTGCGCCAGCGTCTTGAGATGAAAGGACAGGGTGGGCGCGGGGAGCGCAAGGGCTTCCCCGATCCGTCCCGGGGTGAGCCCTTCCGGCCCGTTCTGGACCAGCAGACGCAAGACGGCCAGACGGTTTTCCTGGGCGAGGGCGGCAAAGGCTGCGATAGCGTTTTTCGTTTCCATATTTCCAATATTACGGAAACGAATGGGCGGTGGCAAGCGCACGTGCATTCATCTGCAGCATAAATTGAGCCAACTCAACGTAGAGTACGTAGAGGGAGCGGCGCTTTTCCGCCATTGCTGGCCAGTGGCGTCTATCCAGACTCAGGCCACCTTTTCCGGTTAGTCCCTCGCGGCCGTTGAAGGCGGCGAATGACCGACTGTACTATCTGCTAGCTGCGATGTTGTTCAAGGCAGAAAAGACAGAAAAGGCAGAAAGGGTTTACACGACGCTGCTTATGTCTCGATCCCTTTCGCGCGCTGCAAAAGGGAGACGGACTTCGGATTCTGTGCCACTCGCTTAGGGAGCCACTGAATAAATGGCTGCGCAAGCGAATCGCTGCGTTGTCCGGTGCTCGCTCCCGCGCCTATCGTCTTGATATGTCTTGGTCGCTGTGCGCCGGACGCCTTGCGCTTCATCCTGCTCGCCGATTTCTTCAGCGCTTCCTTAGTGCTTCGGTAAACGGATATCTGCTGTGGTAGGGCAGAGCGGACGTGCGCATTCCCGTGAGGCATCGATGCAGCCTCCCTCGGCATAGACCCCACGTCCGTCACGCAGGCGCAGCATGCGTTCCAGAATCCGCCGGGCTTCCTTGGGATGCGCCAGCGATTCCTGGACGCAATGGTCTACCTGATTTTCATCCATGATCAACTTGCCCGGCGTATCCGCAAATTGGGTGCCGTGCCGCCAATGGAAGATTTCAAGGCACTTGCGCGCGAGGGTGTAGGGCTGATCCGCACGCCAGAAATTGGAGAACAATCCTCCGCCGAGATAGACCACCCAAGATCCTTCGTAGCCGGCGACATCCGCTGAGCGTGCGTCGGGGTTGCGGAACCACAGGCGGTCGCCGGGAATGTAATAGCCGGCGGGCAGCGGTGCGTCGAGCGAACCGAATTCGTGCAGAAAAACATCGTGGAACCGGCCGGACATGATGGCTTCGGTCTCCCATTGCTTCTGCAGTTGCTCGTAGAGCGCCGGGTTGTTTTCGGCCAGTTCCTGAGCGATGCCGAGCAGAACGACATATTCGCTGGCCCGATAGCAGGAAAACGCGTATTTCTGTCCGGTGAGGTCCGGTTGTGTGGCTTTGCGCAAGGCCTCGATGAGGGACTTCCCGGGGCGCAGGGTGAATCCGCATTCTTCGTCGTACGACCAATAGTCCCAGGGGCGCTCGGCGGCTTCGGTGTCGAAGGCCAGTTGGGTCCTTTTGGCGGCTTCCACGATGTGTGTCCGGACGCGAATGGCGGCCTCGAACTCATCCATGCTGGGGTATTCGAAGCGCAACGGTGACCCCAGCAAGGCGGTGACGATTTCGCTGGTGAGTGTCGGGGGCGAAAGGGTTTGCAAACGGTCGGAGAGATGGAGGCTCTCGAAGCGCGGCATCAGATCTCGAGCAGCCTCCGGCGTCAGGGTGGCATCCACTGCGCCGTTGACGTGCTGGTGAATTTTGGTAAATCTTGCCAGCCCGAGTTGCTCGAGGCGGGCAGCCAGTGCCTGACGCGCCGCAGGCCGTGTGGTTCGCAGCCGGATACCGGCGATGCTGTCCTTTTGCCCAAAACCAAGGCGCCCAAGAAACTCCCTGTGCATCTTCTCCCCCTTGATCTGTGAGGACTGTGTTTTGACGTCCTCTCTTTTGAATGATCATACCAGCGAAAACTTGCGCCAAGGCGGGTTGAAGCATTGCGTTTTTTGATAGATGCAGGTGGTACTTAACCTTGTTATCTGCGGCGCCGCGGATCGCTGCGTGTGCATGGCGTGGCGGCCCCGCTGCGGGGCAGTTGAACGCCTGTGCGAGGAAAAGCTGTTCGCTTCCATTTCCAGCGCGTAGGATGGGCGACCACATCAAGAAGGCTTGGGTATGCCTCGCTCCAACGACCAATTCGACAAATCGATTCCTCATGCCACCGCTCCAGGCATCTGGATGATTGATTTTCTCAAGGCGCTGGCTTCGCAGCTGATCGTCTGGCACCACTTCGTCTCCTATGGACCGCTCATCCGTACCTTGCGCCCCTATGTGCCGAACGTGGTCGACTGGCTTTTTGTCGATGCGCGGATGGCGGTTCAGGTTTTTCTGGTGGTTGGTGGCTTCCTTGCTGCGCGTAGCCTAGCTCCGCATATCGATGCCCCCATACCAGATGGAGGCAGACAGCTGCTGACTTTGGTCGGGCGGCGTTATCTGCGCTTGGGCAAACCATATTTCATCGCCCTCGGACTCGCCATCGTGTGCGCTGCCCTTGCCCGCAGCGTGCTTGTCGATGCGGACACCCCGGCGGCCCCGAGCCTGCAGCAAGTGCTTTTCCATCTGCTGCTCATTCACGACATTACCCACACCGAAGCGCTCACGACCGGCGCATGGTATGTCGCTGCCGACTTGCAGCTCTATGCCCTGCTGCTCGCAATGCTCTGGCTAGCGCAACAGCTGGCGACAGGATTAAAGGTCAGTCTGCTCGCGATCCGCAGTGGTCTTGTCCTTGGGCTTGCCGCATTGTCGCTGTTCTGGGCCAACCGAATCACCGCCATGGAGGTTTGGGCACTGTATTTTTTTGCCGCCTATGCACTGGGAATCATGACTCTCTGGGCTTCCTCGGCCAGAAGCGGGGTGTTCCCCCTGGCTGCTTTGTTGCTGCTCTATGTGCTTGCCCTGGCAGTCGATTTCCGCGAGCGCCTGCTCGTCAGCCTGTGCGTTGCGGCGTTGCTGTTTTGGGGAGAACGAACCGCGTTTTGCCCAAGCCTTCCGTTGCGTACGCTAATCGCCTGGTTGAGCCGTATTTCGTACTGGGTGTTCCTGATCCACTACCCCCTCGTGTTGGTGGTTGGCGTTCTGGTCGAACGTCTGTGGCCCGGTACTCCTCTCCCTGCGGCGCTGGGCTT
>CAZHFS010000294.1:0-4056 GCA_964531885.1 uncultured Propionivibrio sp. | reverse complement strand
GACCTCAAAGGGAAAGTCTTTGCCTATGCCGACCCGCATTCGCATACCGGCTATGTGGTTCCGCGTTACGAACAGAGAAAGGCTGGCGTCGAGGCGGATGGGCATTTCAAAAAGACCTTCTTCACCTGGTCGCATGCCAAGGCGATTCAAGCCGTGGCCAGCGGTTTGGCCCAAGGGGCGAATGTGGACAGCTATATCTGGGAAAGCTTGCAGCGAGTCGATCCTGAATTGGTTGGCCGGACTCGTATCGCGTGGCGATCGGAAACGTATGGTTTCCCTCCGATCGTGGCTACCCAGCGGGTGGGGGCGGCGGATTTCCAGCTATTCCAGAATGCCTTGTTCGGCATGGGGGACGACCCCGCAGGGCGAGCCTTGCTCGACAAACTGAATCTCGATGGGTTTACCCCCGGATCGCCGGCGCTCTACGAGGGAGTTGCTGCCATGATGCGAGAGCTCGGCGATCTCTGATGCTGTTCAATCTCAGCCTCCGCTATAAACTGCCCCTGCTCGGCGCCGCGCTGATTGTGCTCACCGCATTGACGCTGTCCACGCTGTTCCTGCTGCAGGCCTGGAACAACTTGCGGCAGGACATGCTCAAAAGTTCGGAGGATCTGGGGCAGACCATGGCGCGTTCGCTGGTTACGGCACTGGTCCAGGACGATGTGTGGCGAGCCTACGAGACGGTCTCCCTTCCGTTCAAGGACAACAGCGATTCGGCGCTGGCCGAAGTGGTGATCGTTCTGGATGCCGACGGGCGGGTTTTCGCCTCGTCGCACCCGGAAAACTACCCCGTGGCGAGCGAACTCGGGCAACTGGGGGCCGATTTCAAGGCCTTTGGTGCCGAGATCGCCAATGAACTGCAAGGTTCGTCGCGCATGCTTGAGCGGGATATCGCGGCGCACCTGTTTATCGCCATTCCGATCAGCAGCGACAATGTTCGCCTCGGGACCTTGATCGTGGCGCATAACAAGGAGCAGGCCTGGCACCGTTTCGACAAGATCATCGCCAATGCGGCCTTGGCGACCCTGCTGATCCTTGCGGTATTGCTTCCGATCAATTGGTATTGGGGGCGGCGTATGGTCGCGCCGCTGGAACTGGTCACCCATCGCCTGAGCCGGGTCGGCGCCGGTGAATTTGCGCCGCTCGATCCTCGTCTGTATCCATACCACGACGAAGTCGGGACGCTCTACCAGGCCTACCGCCAGATGCTTGAGGCGATGAAGGAGAAAACCCTCTTGGAGCAGGAAGTCGTCAAGCAGGAGCGCCTGGCGGTGGTTGGGCGTTTGACGGCCAGCATCGCCCACGAGATCAACAATCCTCTGGGGGGGATGCTCAACGCCATCAGTACCCTTAGGCGCCATGGCTCATCCGATCCTCAGGTCGATAAAACGGTCAGCTTGCTTGAGCGTGGCCTGAGCCAGATCAAGGAGACCGTCGCTGCCTTGCTCGTCGAGGCGAAGGTCAGCAGCCGACATCTGGCCGTGCAGGATATTGACGACGTCATGTTCTTGGTTGCGCCTGCGGCGCACAAGCAAAGGGTTGAAATTACCTGGGAAACGCGTCTTGACGGACCGGTGCCGCTTTCATCCACGGCGGTGCGGCAGTTGTTGATCAATCTTGTCCTCAACGCCATTCAGGCCGCGGGAGAGCATGGGCATGTCATGGTCTGGACGGAAGGGGGCAGTCACGAGTTGACCTTGGTCGTCGAGAACGACGGGGCCGTTCTTTCCGCGGATCACCGTGCGCATCTGTTCGAGCCGTTCAGCCCCTTCTCTCAGCAGGGCAACGGCCTCGGCCTCTGGATCTGCCACCAGATTGTGACTCAGTTGGGTGGGGGCATCTGCGCAGAGACGACCAATACCTTGACGCGATTCATTGTGACCCTGCCTCTGGATAAACAAAGTGAACCATCGACTGAACCGCATCTGCCTCATTGAAGACGACGAGATCATGGGCGAATCTCTGGCAGATCGCTTTGTGCTGGAAGGTTACCAATGCGATTGGCACCGTACGGCCAAGGCGGCTGAAGCCGCCTTGCTGACGCGCGAGTACAGCCTGGTCATTAGCGATATCTGTTTGCCGGATCGAAGTGGCGATGCGTTGTACCGCCAGTTGTCCGCCGAGCATGTGGCCTTACCCCCTTTCATCTTCATCACGGGGCATGGCGAAGTCGATACGGCGGTTCAGTTGCTGAAGCTCGGCGCGCAGGACTACATCACCAAACCCTTTGATCTCGATGCGTTGATGGCGCGTATCCAGGGTATTACGGCAGCGGAAGCGCCCGATGCCATGGCCTCGCTCGGTTCGTCGGCCTCCATGCGTCACATCCTCACGCTGTTGCCTCGATTGGGCGGGAGCAGCACGACCGTCCTGATCACGGGCGAGTCCGGCGTGGGCAAAGAGCGCATCGCCCGGGCGATCCACGATCTTGGTGGCGCCGAACGTCCGTTTGTGGCCATCAACTGCGGCGCGTTGACGGAAACCCTGCTCGAGGCGGAATTGTTTGGCTACGAAAAAGGCGCATTCACCGGCGCGCTGCGAAGTCGGCGCGGGCTGTTCGAGCAAGCCGACGGGGGCACGCTTTTCCTCGATGAAATCGGCGATATGTCGCTCGGCATGCAGACCAAGCTGCTGCGTGCCTTGCAGGAGCGCAGTATCACCCGCATCGGCAGCGAGGAGCCGACCGCGGTGAATATCCGTTTGCTGTGTGCCACGCATCGCGACCTCAAAGAACTGGTCGGTACCGGCGAGTTTCGCGAAGACCTGTACTACCGGATCAACGTCGTGCAGTTGCGGGTTCCGCCGCTGCGCGAGCGACGCGAAGATATCCTCTGGCTGAGCCGTTTGTTTCTTGCCGAATTTGCCGGGAAAGACGAGAAGCCCCCGGTCCTCACCACGGCGGCGGAGCAGGCGTTGCTTACTTATCCCTGGCCGGGAAATATCCGCGAACTGCGCAATGTGCTTGAGCGCGCCAGCCTCTACACGGACAGCCGCAGCATCGGGAGCGAACACCTCTTTGACCGAGTCTCCGCGGCACCAGACGTGCTCGGTGCCGTGAGCAATTTGCGCGACTACCTGAACGATTGCGAGCGCGACTTCATTTGCCGCGCCCTGGACGCAAGCCAGTGGCAGATTCAGGCGTGCGCCGAAGCCTTGGGCATCAGCCGCAAGACCTTGTGGGACAAAATGCGGCGGCTCGGAATTGATCGCGCCGGCAGCGACATGCCACCGGTTGCGTAGGTAATCCGCATCGATAATACTACGCGGAGAGCGAATCGTTCATCGGCGTTACCTAAGATATCGATGCCTCATGTTTCTGGTCGCGCACTACAAAGCTATTAACGCATCGGTGATATTTCTTGCTTGAGCTTCTCTGAAGCGCGTTGGGCATCCGTCGTTAAGCGGTAGGCCGCATAGTATTTGAATATGTTGCGTACGTAAGTTGTCGTTTCAATACCTATTTTTTCGGCGGTCACGTTCTCTACGTTGTTGAACCACTGGTTCGGGTCGAGTCCTCGTTTTTCCGCTTCCTTCCGCATTTTTGCGATGTTCCCGGGGCCACAGTTGTAACTCGCGAAGGCAAAGAGGGTGCGGTTCTGTTCGTCAAAATCCGCGTCGGAAAAGTACTTGGACATCAGTTGGTCCATGTATTTAGCGCCGGCATGAATGTTCGGTTCGGGCTGCTGAATATCGCCGACCTTGAGTTCCTTGCCTGTTGCTGGCATCAACTGCATGATGCCAATCGCACCAACGGGACTTCTGGCCGACTGGCTGAGTTGAGACTCCTGATAGCCCTGCGCGGCCAGCATCAAGGGGTCGAAGTTGTACTGCTTGCCGTACTTCGTGAATAGGGCAATCAGTGCCTCGAACCGTTTTTCACCCTCGCTGGTCGTGGCATTGTGTAGCGCCTTTACACGGCGCATGTACTCCTTCTGTACTCGGCCGCCCATGGTTCCGTATTTCTTGGTGAAGTGTCCATAGAACTCATTGAGTTCCGACGCCAGCTTGGGGCTCTGTTTGCGTATCGCCCAGCCGATCTTGGTTTCTGGGCGCAAG
>CAZHFS010000293.1:0-4060 GCA_964531885.1 uncultured Propionivibrio sp. | reverse complement strand
CGGCAACCGTGGCCGTCGGGGCGACGACCGGTAGCGCGTCGCCCTGGCGCATCACGTCGCGCATGCGGATCAACAGGCGACGGCCGAGCGCGCCACCCGGGTGCGAGCGGGCAAAATCCTCGGCGCCGAAACCGCGGGCATCGAGCAGGGCGACGGCGAGAGCATCGCCAAGCGCGAGGACGGCCGTGGTGCTGGCTGTCGGCGCGAGATTGAGCGGGCAGGCTTCCTGCGCCACGGCGGCGTCGAGATGGACGTCGGCGTCGCGCGCCAGCGTCGATTGCGGCCGGCCGGTGATGGCAATCAGCTTGGCGCCCTGGCGTTTGATCGACGGCAGGATGTTGAGCACTTCCATGCTCTCGCCGGAGTTGGAAATGGCGATGACGACGTCGTCGTGGGTGATCATCCCGAGATCGCCGTGGCTGGCCTCGGCCGGATGCACGAAGAACGCCGGTGTGCCGGTGCTGGCCAGGGTCGAGGCGATCTTGCGCCCGACGTGGCCGGATTTACCGATGCCGCTCACGATGACCCGGCCACGCCCGGCAAGAATCAGGTTGACGGCGTCGAGGAAGGCCCCGTCGAGGCGTTCGCCAAGCGCCAGAATGGCGTCGGCTTCAATACGCAACACCTGGCGCGCCAGATCGAGCGCCTGGGTGGAAGACTGGATTTGGTTCATGGACGGCTTGCGGTTATGATCGGGCGAAGTATAGCAGAAGGCCCCCTTGTGCCGCCCTGCCGACGGTCGGCAAGCATTCTGCGCATTGTGCGAACTCTCTGGCCTGCTTCCGGTCAAGCCTGAATGGATTCTCTACCTGCTATTCTCATTCTCCTTGCCGCAACGGTACTGGCCGTGGTTTTGTTGCGCCGTTCCGGCATGCCCACGGTGCTCGGCTATCTGCTGGTCGGCATCCTGCTCGGGCCGCACGTTCTGCATCTCGTCGATGATACCGGCGGGGTGAGCCATCTGGCCGAGTTCGGCATCGTCTTTCTGATGTTCTCGATCGGACTGGAGTTCTCGCTGCCGCGGCTTTTTTCCATGCAGCGCATCGTCTTCGGCCTGGGCTTCCTGCAGGTGCTGACCGCCATTGGCGCGGCGCTCGGTATTGCCCTTCTCTTTGGCTTGTCGTGGCAGGCGGGCGTGGCTTTGGGCGGGGCGCTGGCCATGTCCTCGACGGCCGTGCTCGTCAAATTGCTTGGCGAGCGTCTGGAACTCGATGCGCCGCACGGGCGCGAGGTGATCGGCGTACTGCTCTTCCAGGATCTCGCGGTGGTGCCACTCCTGGTGCTCATCCCGGCCTTTGCCCAGCCGCCGGAGAAGCTGGCCTTCATGCTCGGCCTGGCCGGGGTCAAGGCGGTGGTGCTCCTGGCCATCGTGCTCTTCTTCGGCAAGCGCTTGATGAGCCGCTGGTTCTACTTCGTCGCTGGTGGCAAATCGGCCGAGCTGTTCATGCTCAATGTGCTGTTCGTGACGCTGGGGTTGGCCTGGCTGAGTGAGGCCGCCGGCCTGTCGCTGGCGCTCGGGGCCTTCCTCGCTGGCATGCTGATCTCTGAAACCGAATACCGGCATCAGGTGGAGGAGGACATCCAGCCCTTCCGCGACATCCTGCTCGGCTTGTTCTTTGTCACCGTCGGCATGCTGCTCGACATCCGGCTCGTCTGGGCCAACCTGTTTGTCGTCGTCGGTGTGCTGCTGGCTTTGTTTGCCGTCAAATTCGTGCTGGCATTCGGCTTGTCGCGACTCTTCGGTTCGGGCACCGGCAGCGCCATGCGCAGCGGTTTATGGCTGTGCGCCGGGGGGGAGTTCGGTTTTGTCCTGCTCTCCGAAATCTGGCAGGCGCAGCTTGCTTCGCCGGGCGTGGTGCAAGGCGTACTCGCCGCGCTGGTTCTCTCGGTCCTGCTGGCGCCGATCATCGTGCATTTCAGCGACCGCATCGTGCTGCGGTTTTCGGCCGGCGAATGGCTGATGCGTTCGCTGCAACTTACCAACCTCGCGGTGCGCTCGTTCGGCGTTGAAAAACACGTGGTGATCTGTGGTTACGGGCGAAGCGGCCAGAATCTTGGCCGTTTCATGGCCGGCGAGGGAGTCGAGTACGTGGCGCTGGACCTTGACCCCGAACACGTGCGTGCCGCGGTCGCCGCAGGCGAAAACGTGGTTTACGGCAATGCCGCGCAACGCGAGAACCTTGTGGCGGCAGGGATCGCGCGGGCCAGCGTGCTGGTCGTTACCTTCCTCGATACGCATGCCGCCGAGCGCATCCTGCAGCACGCCCGCGAACTCGCTCCGGGGCTGCCCGTGGTGGTACGCACCGTCGATGAGAAGGATTTTGAACTCTTGCAGCGCGCCGGTGCCGCCGAAGTGGTGCCCGAGACGCTGGAGGCGGCGATGATGCTCGCTTCGCACGCCCTGATCCATGCCGGCGTACCGATCAACCGGGTTCTCAAGCGCGTGCGCCAGACGCGCGAGGGACGCTACCGCACCTTGCGCGGCTTCTTCCATGGCCCGAGCGACCACGAGGAGCATGCTTACGGGGCGGATGAGCCGCGCCTGCTCACGGTATCGCTTGGCGAACGGGCGTACGGGATCGGCCGTTCGCTGGGGGAAGTGGATCTCGGGGCGCTTGGCGTCGAGGTGACCGGCATCCGCCGTCACGCCAGCCGCATGCTTGAACCTACCGCCGAGTCGGTGTTCGAGGCGGGCGATGTGGTCGTCCTGCTCGGCCCGCCCGCCGCGCTGGCGCGGGCCGAGGAGCGGCTGCTTAAGGGCTGATTATCTGGCAGGTAGAAATGAAGAAGCCTCCGCGTGGGAGGCTTCTTTGTACGTAAAACAAGGCTTAGTAGGCGATGCAGACGGTGTAGAGATTTCCGTCGTCAGCGGCTGCCACGGCGGTGGCATCAGCCGCATTGGCTGCTCCGTTGGCAATGACGCGGAGTGCTCCCGTCTGGGTGTTGCCGTCGTCGAGCGTTACATCGAGTTGGCGGGCAAAGCGGCCCTGGATGCCGTCCGAGCAGACATAAAAGCTCGCGGCGTATGCGCCGCCCACTGGTGCTGCGTTGGTCAGGATTGGGCCGCCCGTCACACCAATGCGTCCGCCTTCGCTGTTGCGCGGCAGGAAGTCAGCTGCGCCGGTATTCGTCGGACCGGTCGCCAGGTTGGCGAGACGGACGTGCTGCCAGAACAGGAAGCTTTCGTCGGTCGCGACGGCTGAGTTCCAGGCGCCTTCAATGCGGGCGTTCCCTCGAGCGGCGGGTGCTGCGGGTGAGGTAGCCACCGTGCCTCCGTTAACATGTGTGTTCGCCGCCAGATCATCACCAGGCAGGGCGCGGAAGCGGTCTTGATAGGCGTAGATAAAGGTCGAAATACTGCGAAAATCGTTGGCCAGATTTTTGACCTTGGCATTGTTGATCAATTCCTGCCCCTTCAGCACGCCGCCGAGGAGCAGGCCGATGATGACGAGTACAATGGCAATCTCGACCAGGGTAAAACCCGATTGCTGCTTTTTCATTTTGTTCTCCGGACGGTAAGGCGATGACAGGCAGTTCAATGCATGATTCATGCCCGATAATTTTGGCATATTCTGCGGTTTTACCGCCAGTGGGTGTCGGCTTTTCGACAGGTGTGTCGGGATGCGCACGCCTTGGGTGTGCACAAGCGTACACCAGGGGAGGAGAGCGCGATGAGTGAGACGTGGCTGGCCCGCTGCGGGGTGGCGTTGGCGGCCCGCCAGCGGGGCGTCCTGGTGGCGCTGCTCGGTGGGTTGCATCTGGCCCTGATGGCCGGGGTCGGTTCGCCCATTGGCCTCACGCTGTGGGTCGTCGATGTCGGCCTCTTTCTGCTGTGGCAACCTTTCGTGCGCAGCGAGCAGCGGTTGGCCGGCGAGTCGGCTTTGCTGCTGGCGGCGGCGTTGGGTTTGGGCGCCTGGTTCTATGGCTGGTGGCTGCTCATCCTGTGGACCCTGCTGCTGGCGGCGCTTCTGGGCGGGCGGGTGATCATGGTGGCGCACCGGCCGACACGCCTCAGATCGGAAGAGCGTCGTGTAGGGAAAGAGTGTGCCTCTATGTGTAG
>CAZHFS010000292.1:0-4066 GCA_964531885.1 uncultured Propionivibrio sp. | reverse complement strand
GATCTCGCCTGCTGTATTGCGCCGGGTTATCTGGAAAACAAGGCGGTTCAATCCCGCGCCAGCGCCACGCAGCGTCGCGCCAGGATCGTCGTCGGGTCAAGCAGAACAATGCGCCGCGCTCCAACGGGATAGTCTTCGTCCATCGCCTGGATGAGCGGCAACTCGGTACAGCCCAGAAGAACGATCTCTGCGCCCTGGCCGACGATATGTTCAAGCGCGCGCATCAGATCGTCGCGGCATTGCCCGTCCGTAAATCCGGCCTTGACCCCGCGCTCCCCGTAAATGGCGCGCATGACCAAGACCTGGTACGCCTCATCGGGCTCCAGCAGCTCCAGACCTGCCGCTTCGACAAAGCCGTGATAGACCCGGCTGGCGATTGTCCCGCTCGTACCGAGCAAGCCCACGCGTCGACGCTGCGGGTGCTGCTTCATGATATAGGCCACCGTTTCGGCGAGCATATTGACGACGGGGATCCCGAGGTAGGGTTGTACGCGTGCGATATAGGCATGTGCGGTATTGCACGGGATGGCGATGAAGTCTGCGGCATCGAGCTCCAGCTGACGGCAGGTAGCAAAGATTTCTACGCAGGGATCGGTGCCGTTGCCGATCAGGTGTGCCGTCCGGTCAGGGATCTGCGGATTCATCTCGACGACGATCTTGACGTGCTCCTGGTCGCAGCTCGCCGGCGTGTTGCGCACAATCTTGTCGGTAAAATCGACGGTCGCCGCCGGGCCCACGCCGCCGAGCACGCCGATCTTGCGCGCCCGGCGGCGCGCGGGGGCATCCTGTTCAAGGGCGTAGCGTGCATAGACGAGATTGAGGTCAACAATGAGCCGGCCTCTCGCGCCCAACTCATCAACAACCAGTGAGTAGGGAGCGCAGCCTGGAATAATCACGTCCGCGCCCTGTGTCCGCAGATCGTCACAGGCCGTGGCCAAGGTTTCAACCGAGGCACGCAACACGCCACAGCGGGGCGAAGGCAGCTCCGTTTGCGGGTAGATCAAGGTCCAGCGCGCCGGATCGAGGCATGCCGCCAGGTAGTCGCGCACCGCTGGATCGTCGCTCAGCACCCCGAGGCGGCAATGCCCCGCCGCATGGCGATCCAGATGAGCGCCCAGGGCATCGATGAGATCCACCACCGAAGCGGGCATGGTGGGCGCAAGACGTGCCTGTGCCAGCAAATCAGGCAGGAGCACTCGCGTTGCCCCTTGCGCCTCAACGGCCATAATGCCTTCACGCAGCGCGGCACTGCTGTCATCGAGGACATCGCGCGCCATCAAATCTGGCGCGTCATCGCCATCCCTGGCCCGCGCCAGACGATGAAATTTGAAGATAACCTCGGCACCGGCCAGGTCTTTTCGGCCAACCAGAACTGCAAAACACCGTTTTGACTGCAAATTTGCCTCCGGAGCGTTTTTCCTGTTAAGCGCCGTTCGCGGCACGTTACCGTACGCTTAACGAACGTTGCCGGATTTTAATACGCACTTGAATTTTGTGCCAAAACTTTGCATTTTTTTGAATAAAAACACTTGCTAGGTAAGGCCAAACAATGCTGCTACACTCGCGCCTGCTCAAAAAAACAATACTCTCAACGCAACCATTCAGGAGAGCAGTTTCTATGTCATTTACCCAAAGAATCATCGACTTTTTCTCGCGCAAATCCACCGCATCCAAGGGTGGCGGCGACAAGGCGATCAGCAAACAGAAGGCCGGCGGCAAGCTCACCGCGCGCGAGCGCATCGAGGCCCTGCTCGACCCGGGCTCCTTCCATGAATACGATCTTTTCGTGCAGCACAAATGCAAGGACTTCGGCATGGAGGGCAAGGAGCTCGCCGCCGACGGCGTGATCACGGGCACCGGCACCATCGCCGGCAAGCCGGTGTGCATTTACGCACAGGACTTCACTGTTGCCGGCGGCTCGCTTGGCAACATGCACGCGCGCAAGATCACCAAGGTAATGGACCACGCCATCAACCTCGGCATCCCCATCATCGGCATCAACGATTCGGGCGGCGCACGCATTCAGGAAGGCGTGAATTCGCTCGCCGGCTACGGTGAGATCTTCTACCGCAACACACTGGCTTCGGGCGTGGTGCCACAGATCTCGGTCATCCTCGGCCCCTGCGCGGGCGGCGCGGTGTATTCACCGGCACTGACCGACTTCGTGTTCGTCGTCGACCAGATCTCCAAGATGTTCATCACCGGGCCGGAAGTCGTCAAGACCGTGCTCGGCGAGGAAATCTCGATGGAAGACCTCGGTGGCGCGCGCGTCCAGGCCGAAACTTCGGGCAACGCGCACTTCTTCGCGCAGAGCGAGCAGGAGTGCTTCGACCAGATCAAGCGCCTGTTCGCCTTCCTGCCGGCCAACTACCGTGAGCGTTGTGAGCCGCTGGCGGTCAAGGAGCCGAAGCGCCAGTACAAGATTGAAAGCGTGATTCCGAAGGACTCGAAGGAGCCGTTCGATGTGCGCGACGTGATCCGCGCCCTGGTCGACGACTCGGAGTTCATGGAAGTCTATGAACTGTTCGCGCCCAACGCAGTGATCGGTTTTGCCCGCGTCAATGGCGAGACCGTCGGCATCATCGGCAACCAGGCGCTCTACCTGGCCGGCGTGCTGGACATCGACGCCTCCGACAAGATCGCCCGCTTCATCCGCTTCTGCGACGCCTTCAACATCCCGCTGCTGACCCTGATGGACATCCCGGGCTACCTGCCGGGTTCCGACCAGGAACACGCCGGCGTCATCCGCCACGGGGCGAAGGTGCTCTACGCCTACAGCGAAGCCTCGGTGCCGAAGATCACCGTGATCCTGCGCAAGGCCTACGGCGGCGGCTACATCGCCATGTGCTCGCACCACCTGCGCGCCGACTTCGTCTTCGCCTGGCCGACCGCCGAAGTCGCGGTCATGGGCCCGGAAGGCGCGGCTAACATCATCTTCCGCAACGAGATCATGGCGGCCGACAACCCCGATGAAATGCGCAAGCAGAAGGTGCAGGAATACACCGAGAAGTTTGCCAACCCCTACGTCGCAGCTTCCAACGGCTACGTCGACGCGGTCATCAACCCGGAAGAGACGCGCGCCTACATCGCGCACGCCCTCAAGGTCTCGCGCAACAAGAGCGAGACGCGTCCGGCACGCAAGCACGGCATCCCGCCGCTGTAAGCGAGGCAGACCATGAGCGAAAAGGATAAGCTCGCCACCCTCACCCTAGAGGGTGGCACCTACGAAACCCGGCTGACCGGGAAATTCGCCCAGCGCCGCCTGTTCGAGCCGCAAGACCCGCGCGTCATCAAGGCCGCCATCCCTGGCGTCATCGACACCATCGAGGCAACGCTCGGCAAGACGGTCAACGCCGGCGACACGCTGATGATTCTTGAGGCCATGAAGATGCGCAACCGCATCAAAGCGCCCATGGACGGCAAGGTCAAGGTGGTGCGCGTCGCCGTCGGCGAAAAGGTGACCAAGGGTCAGGTGCTGATCGAGATCGAATAGATCACGGCTCTGACACCGCAACAAGCACAACGCCGGGCACGTCCCGGCGTTGTCATTTGGGCACCTGGCAAAGCAGTCTTGCCACGCCCTGCACTCGCTGCCATGTCTACTGGTTCTTCAATGCCCTGCAGCGGAATCGGGCACGCGCACATCATCGGCCCCCAGGCGACCGACAACCGGCAGTCGCAGCGCGGGGCGATTGAGGTCGACCCCGAAATGCAGCCCCAGAAAATTGAGTTCCAGCCCCTCCTCCAGCCCGACACTCACGCCCAGCAAACCGAGGAGCGAAACCTGCCAGCCCCTTTTTGACGAAGACACGCCGACGGGGTCGTCAACCGGACGATAGTCCTTGCCAATGGCCGTTGCCGGCAAGTCAAGGCGCAAACCGGGCACTTCCCGACCGATGTGGGCCATGAAGGTATTGCTGTTCGGCCCGGGGTAGCTGCGGTATGTGTCGGCGTAGGGGTAACGCTTGATCGCCGTCTCGATCTGCTCGATCAACAACTCAACCCCCTCGCCTCGCTGAGCGACAAGCAGGTTGGGAGCCGCGCCGTACCACAAGCCGTCCGGCAG
>CAZHFS010000291.1:0-4073 GCA_964531885.1 uncultured Propionivibrio sp. | reverse complement strand
GAGGAGGGGTTCGTGCCAGGCATTGATCCCCATCCTCTTCAGGCGATCGAGCAGAGGGCGTTCAGCGGCCTTCTGCACAGGGCTGGGAGGAGTATCAAGCGGCAGCTGCATCGCTGATCTGGTGGGTGGCGCGCACCGTGGCCAGCAACTCGTTCAGCGGGATCGCCGGATAGCATTCCGAGAGTTGCGTCAGGAACAGGATGGAGATGCCCATCGCATCGGTGGGCATGATCTTGACTGCCCGGGTCGGATGATTGCCGGCCTTCTTTGCCGTGACCTTGGCGTAGAAGTGCTGCCCCTGGAATTCGATGGAGAAGGACTTGTCGTTCTGCGAGCCGTGCGCGCCGAACTCGATGCCCTTTCGCCAACGGCGGAAGACGGCCAAGACGGCTCCAACTTCGTTGACGTCCAACCAGACATGGACGGCGTTTTTCCAGTCGTAGGACTTCGTGCCGTTGGATACGGCCGCGTCGACCATGACACCCGGCTTCCCTTCCCATTCGGTCGCGTTGAAGCACAGGGCATAGCCCGACCCGTAGATATGGCGCGAGTGATATTTTTTATCACCGGCGGGGCGCTGACTGGCCTGCGGTTGCCGGCTGCGGGCGAGCGGTGCGGAATCGCCCGTGGGATGATCATCGGCCTGGGTGGAGTCTGCCCGCTTTGCAGGGCCCGGGTTCGGCGTTGCCGGTTCCTGGGGAACATTGTCGGCAGGCGGAGCCTCGTCCTTGGGCTGCTGTGAAAACACGGACGCCAAGAACGACTTAGCATCGGTATGGCGCTCATGTTCTGGGTTGCTGGCTGCCTCGATGGCGGAGAGCAGCTTGGTGGGCGCCTTGAGTGCGACCGGCACGATGATGTCCGGCGTCACACTGGGCGTGATTTGCTTGAGCCGGTTGACGGCATCGGGGGAAAGGCAGCGCAGGAGAGTGCCGATGGCTTTCTTGCTGTGCCCTTCGGTGTCTTGCCCGGTGATGCACTTCGAGAGGTGTTCCAGAAACTGCTCGCGGCAGTTCCGGGAGATCGTCCGGATGGTTTCGCCGCTGGGTTGGAAACCCAGCGATGAGAGGGCGGTTGCTACTTCCCGCGCGGTTGCGAAATTCGCCGTGGTGGTCATGTCCGTAACTCCTTCAGGTACTACCAAAGAGCGTACCGATACGACCTAGGTGTTTTTGGAAAATGTTTGCCCGGGTCAGGCAGACTTCCGATGCCGAGGCCCAAAGAAAATCAGGATGTATGGCTTCGTTGCCTTCGCCTCATCCTGGTAAAAGCGGAGGACCTTCGTGCAGAACGATTCGGACGAGCATTGGGGCTCGCTCTCTTCGGTCGCTTTCGCAAACTCGCTCATGCGAACGTAGTGCTTGTCGATCATTGCCGTTCCGCAGAATGGCTTGTCGATGTAAGGAACCTCGACCGTGGTGGCTTCACCCTGGACGAGCTTGGGGATGACGCAATACTCCCCAGTGTCATTGTTCGCATTCGCCAGGCTAGACAGCGCAGCAAGCCCGAGCGCCGCGAGGACGGTCACTCGCATTTCAAGTTGGTCTTGCTGTTTGCGGCCTGGTCGGCCGATTTAGCGATTTCGGCACACTTGTCGGCCTTCTCGGCTGCGCTCACGAAACCATAGAGGAGCGTGGGCAGTGCCAGAAGGGCTGCGACCAGGAGAAAACCACCGGGAAAACGACGATGTTGGCCCATAAATCACCTCACTTTTGATGGTTTGATGATCCCACCTGTAAAGCTCGACGTCATCGCAGGAATGCAGCCCGAATGCCCCGTTTAGATGTAGGAATGGACCCACCGGGGCGATTTTTTGGGGATTTGGACGAGGGGCGTGACCTACAATGGCGCGATGATTCCGTTACGCATTCATCGTGCGCTGATCGTCCTGTTTCTGGTCAGTGCAGCTATTGGCCTGGTCGAAGAGGGACTGGTCCGCTATGGCATTAGCCGCGACGTCACAAAGATCATCTCGGGCTTGATGACCGGGTTCATGGTGTTCGTCTTGGCCTACGAAGGGGGCCGGGTTCTGAGATTCTGCGGCAAGGACCTGGACGAACACTTCCCGCGCCGATTCAAGTTCCGCGAGATACGCCTGAGTCTAGTCCGCAAGACGCTTCGATTGCTGTTGCCCGTAGTTCGCTTAATCCCATCCAGCAAGCCGGCTGGGCGGTCCAGGGCGTTTCGTTTCTATCGCCGGGCACTCCGATTTGGAGGCAAGCGACTCGTGGCTGTCCCTTCTCGACGGGAAAAGGTGCGGGCGGCCCTCCTGGCAATTGGCATTCTCGAGGAACGCCGTACCGGGAAGCGGCGCCGGGAGGGTATCCGCAACCTCGAGCTGCATGGAGAGCGGCGCAATAACGGCCAGCCTTCGAAGATGCTGATGTACGTGTCCATTGTGGATTCGGATCGTTTCATCGCGATCACCGTCAATCAGGGAAAGACTCACCGGGCATTCATCAGCTCGCGAATGGTCGATTCGATGACGCCTGGCGCTCTCCGCGGCGTGCTCGCACATGAGTACGGCCACGTCGTCAGCATGCACCCGTTCAAGCAGGCGACGCTACTCGGACTGGTCGCTTCGGTGAAGCTTTCCATAGGCGTCCCGCTCGGCGCCGTCGTTGTGATCCTGCTGGCTTACCTGTTCATGCTTCGAGAGTGGGAATACGTAGCCGATGCAGCCGCGGTCGAACGGACGAGCAAGGACGATGTTCTCGATGCCTTTGGTCAGTATCAGGCCATCGCCGGCGAGAAGAACATGAGCGTCATCAACGAGTTTTTCTCGGGTCATCCCAGTTTTCATCGCCGCGTGGCAGCTATCTCCCGGCTGGCCCCGGTGCCCTCAGATTGAAGTCCTCATGAACCTCCAAAAAATTGCTGTCGCCTCTCTCCTGCTGATTGCAGCGCTTTCAGCCTCTGCTCAACAGCAAAAGGTCATCAACTACGTCATCGTCGACGGGGGGAAGTACAAGGGCGAGGAATTGAAGTGGGCCGCGACCCATCCGAACCCGACGACAACGCCCTACCTGGACAAGAGCAACTGGTACGTCGTGCCGCGTGCCGCCGACAACCACTACTATGTCCCTGGGAGCATCAATGGGCACCCAGTCGTGTTCATGCTCGATACTGGGGCAACCGTCACGGCGATCGGCGCCCGTATCGCAAGGAACGCAGGAATTCGTGCCGGCGAGAGCGGGCAGACCATGACGGCCAACGGCATCGGAGCCTATGCCAAGTCCGAAGGCAACTACCTCCAGGTGGGCGCCTTCACTCTGAGCGATGTTCCGGTAGGGGTGGTACTGAATCAAGCCAGTGCCGACATGGTGCTGCTAGGCATGGATGTCCTAAAACGGTTCCGAATCTTCCAGGGACAGGACTCCATGCAGTTGCAGCGGATCAACTGAGGAGGCCAGATGAACCAAAAGATCATCCCCTTGCTTCTTGCCGCCATTGGATCGTCGGCCGCGGCCGCACCAACGGTGGAAGCCCCGAATTACTACGACTATGACGGGCCAGCGGTACGGACCCACCGGCAGCCGCCAGCAGCCACGGCGTCCGGACAGCGCAAATCCTTTGTGGTGGAAGGGGATGCAGGGCCGATGAGCCAGCTGCCGCGTGCCGCCGCGAAGACCGGGCAGGAGGACAGCGTGGGGATCGCAACTCAGGGCACCCAACCGCCATTACCCCCGAACATGGATAAGGGGGTCCATGACCTTGAAGCCGGGATGGATGACCTTCAGGCCTATACCGCAGTGATGGCAGCCCACATCCAGCGGAACGGTATGCGGGGATTCCTCGCGGTGCCGCCGGAAATTAAGGACCAGGGTGTCGCCGTCGGGCGGAAGATCGGCGGGGGCATCAACGGAATCATGACGGACGTTGCTCACGAGATGATCGTGCCCGAGAAACGCTAAATCGTTCCCACGAGCAGGCGCAGTATTTTTTTCATAAAGTTGACACCTGTTCGCATTTTGTGAATATGATGCGTCTGTGATCGGCGCAATTGTCATAGCTATACGACGAAAGCGAATTTTGGCAAACCCGTCGTGAGGCGGGGACGCAAAGTTTCCGGT
>CAZHFS010000290.1:0-4074 GCA_964531885.1 uncultured Propionivibrio sp. | reverse complement strand
TTAAATTGGCGCGCCCGAGACGATTCGAACGTCCGACCCTTGCCTTCGGAGGGCAATACTCTATCCAACTGAGCTACGGGCGCGCGGAGGGGATGAAGTCTAACGGGTTTGCTGCGCGGCGTCCATCCCGGTGATGAAAAAACAAGGCCTTGGCCGCACGCAACCGGGCCGACGCCATCATTTCGGCCGCTTCTGGCGCGCGCTTTCGAGCTGGCGACAGAGGATTTCGGCACCATCCAGAAGGCGCGGAGTGTGGCGCTGAATGAGTTCGGGTGGCACGAAGAACAGGTTGTCGCGCGCCACGGCGGTGATCGTCGTCCAGCGTTTCCAATCGTCAAGCCACTCGGGGCGCGCCGCGTCCATGCCGCTGGCGACAATGGCTTCGGGGTTAGCGGCGATGACGGCCTCGACGCTGACGGTGGGTGCGAGGTTGCCCAGGGTGGCAAAGACGTTCTCGCCACCGCACAGGCTGATTACGCTGGAGATGATTTGCTTGCCGCCGATGGTCGCCAGGGGCTGCTTCCAGATCTGATAGAAGGTGCGCACCGTCGGCCGGCTGGCGTACTCACGCTGCAGGGCGGCCTGCCGACGGCGCAGTTCGGCCGCCTTGGGCTGGGCCACTTTCTCCGTACCGGCGAGTTCGCCAAAGCGCTCGATCTCGCGTGCCACGTCTTCGATGCGGTCGGGCTGCGAGACATACACTGTGAGTCCCAGCGCACGCAGCGCGTCCAGCGTGGATGGGGCATTCCCGCTCTGCCAACCGATCACAAGGTCGGGCTTCAAAGCGGCCACGGCTTCGAGATCCACGCGCGAGTAGCCACCCACGCGGCGCACCTTCTGCGCCTCAAGCGGGTAGTCGCTGAATTCAACGGTGCCGACGAGGCGCTCCCCCGCCCCGGCGGCGTAGAGCGTCTCGGCCATGTGCGGTGCGAGGGTGACAATGCGCTGCGCCGGACGCGCCAGGCGCACCGTGCGCCCGGCATCGTCGGTGACCTTGATTTCGGCATGCGCGCTGGCCAGCGGCGCCAAGGCCAGCAAGACGGCCAGCAGCGGCCCGGCCTGCAAGGTCCGTTTCATGCACCCTCCAGCCAGGCGGCAACGGCCACGGATAGGCGTTCCCAGCCCGCTTCATCCGGCGGCAGGCCAAAGCGCAGCAGGCCGTGTTCGTCAAAACGGCGCACCAGGATGGCCCGCCGGGCAAAGTGGGCATCAAGCCCGGCCAAGGTTTCCTGGTTCTCCACCCGCAGGGTGCAGAAGAGCGGTGTACGCGTCACGGCGTCCGCCGTACCGCCAAGCGGTGCCAGTACAGCTGCGAGGCGCAGGGCGGCAGTCGCCAGCGCTTGGCGTGCGGCGGCCTGCCAGGCAGTATCCAAGAGCGCCGCGCGCGCCACCGCGCGCGCTGGATGGGCCACCGGCCAAGGGCCGAGCGCTTCGCGCAGGGTGTGGCGCAGCGTTTCTCCGGCAAAGAGGAAGCCGACGCGCGCCCCGGCAAGGCCAAAAAACTTGCCGAGGGAACGCAACACAATCAGGTTGGGCGCATCCGTGCTGCCGGCGAGGTCGACCACACTTCGCTCGGGTTCGGGGTCGGCAAAGGCTTCGTCGACGATCAGCACACCGCCGCGTTTACGCAGCGTTTCGGCGGCGGCAACCAGCGTTTCCCGGTCAAGCGCCGTCGCCGTCGGGTTATTGGGGTTGCACAGGAGGACGTTGGGCGTTGCCGCCGCCAGCGCGCGGGCCAAGGTGGGCAGGCGGCGCAGCTTGTGCCCGGCCCGCGCCCAGGCCTGCGGATGCTCTTCATACAGCGGGGCAACGCAGGCCACCACACCGCGCGGCAACAAGGCCGGCAGCCCCTGGATGCCGGCCTGCGAACCTGGCAGGACAAGCAGGCGCGGGTTGCCGTAGTAGGCAGCCGCGGCTTCCTCCAGCCCGTCGTCGTCTTCGGGCAGGCGGTTCCAACACGTCGGGTCGATGGGTGGCACGGGGTAGCCGGCCGGGTTGATGCCGGTCGACAGGTCGAGCCAGTCGGCGAGCGGAATCTGGTATTCGGCCGCAGCGCGGCGCAGGCGTCCGCCATGTTCAAGCACCGAGCAGCCCTCCGGCGAAATACACGGCAAGCCACAAGGCGCTGGCGCGGCGCAAGAGACGCACGGCGCGGGCGATGTCGGCGCCACGCGCCGGCTCGCCATCACCGAGCGGCGGGCGCTCTTCGATCTGGCCGTGGTAAATCGCCGCGCCGCCGAGAATCAGGCCCAGGCTGCCCGCACCGGCAGCCATCACCGGGCCGGCATTGGGGCTCTCCCAGTGCGGCGCCTGCGTCTTCCAGCAGGCCAGCGCACGGCGTGTTTCGCCGCACAGCGCATAGCTAAGCGCGGTGAGCCGCGCCGGCAGGTAGTTGAGTACGTCGTCGATGCGTGCGGCCGCCCAGCCATACGCGTTGAAACGCGCGTTGCGGTACCCCCACATCGCATCGAGCGTGTTGGCCAGGCGAAAGAGCACCGCCCCCGGGCCGCCGAAGAGAACAAACCAAAAGAGGGCGCCAAACACCGCGTCGTTACCGTTTTCCAGCGTCGATTCGACGCAGGCCTTGGCCACCCCGGCCTCGTCGAGTTGCGAGGTGTCGCGCGAGACGATCCAGCCCACGTGCTCGCGCGCCGCCGCGAGGTCGCCACGGGCAAGATCGGCGCCGACGCGTTCGGCGTGTTCGGCCAGGCTGCGCCCGCCCAGCGCAAGGTAAAGGAGGAGCACATCGATCAGCCAGCCGGCCAGATCGTAGCGTTTGAGCGCACCGGCCAGAGCCACAAAAGGGAGCACGACGAGCGCCCAGGCCAGCACCCCGGCGATACGGCGTCGCGCTTCGCCACCGCGATTGAGCAGCGTTTCGACGCGGCTGACCAGCCAACCAAAACCGACCAGCGGATGCAGGCGGGCAGGCTCGCCGAGCAGGCGGTCGAGGCCAAAGGCGGCAAGCGCGGCGAGCGGCAACCAGAGTGTGGCAGGAACAAGCTGCGCCAGGGCAGCAGGAGAAAATTCGGCAGACATGAGAGAATTGGGCACAACGGATTGCGGATTTTACGCTGAATATGCACTCAACCCCCACCCCCAAACCCGCCCTGATGGTTCAGGGCTGCACCTCCGACGCCGGAAAATCGGCGCTCGTCGCCGCGTTGTGCCGTGTCATGCGACGTCGCGGCCAGCGCGTCGCCCCGTTCAAGCCGCAGAACATGGCACTCAATTCGGCGGTCACCGTCGATGGCGGCGAGATCGGCCGCGCCCAAGCCCTGCAGGCGCTGGCGGCCGGCGTGCCGGCACGCATCGATTTCAACCCCATCCTGCTCAAACCGGCCACCGACAAGCGGGCGCAGGTCATCATCCACGGCAAGGCGGTCAGCGATCTCGACGCCCGCGCTTACCACGAGTACAAGCCGCGCGCGATGCAGGCCGTACTCGAATCCTGGGACCGCCTGCACGCCGAATACGATGCGGTGCTCGTCGAAGGCGCCGGCAGCCCCGCCGAAATCAACCTGCGCGCCCGCGACATCGCCAACATGGGGTTCGCCGAAACCGTCGACTGCCCGGTAATCCTGATTGCCGACATCGACCGCGGGGGCGTCTTCGCCCACCTCGTCGGCACCCTTGACCTCCTCTCGCCCTCTGAACAGGCGCGGGTGCAGGGCTTTGTCATCAACCGTTTCCGCGGCGACATCGGCCTGCTCGAATCCGGCCTGACCTGGCTCGAAGAGCGCACCGGCAAGCCGGTGCTTGGCGTGCTGCCCTACCTGCACGGCCTCTACCTCGACGCCGAGGACGCCGTGCCGCGCGAACGGGCGACCAAAACCCAGGCCCGGCTGCGCGTCGTCGCCCCCGCCTACCCGCGTGTCTCGAACCACAACGACCTCGACCCGCTGCGCTTCCACCCGGACGTCGACTTCAATTTTGTCGGCCCGCACGCCGAGATTCCGCCCTGCGACCTGATTGTCCTGCCCGGTTCCAAGGCCGTTCAGGCCGACCTCGCCTGGCTACGCGAAATGGGAGATCGGAAGAGCGTCGTGTAGGGAAAGAGTGTGCCTCTATGTG
>CAZHFS010000289.1:0-4086 GCA_964531885.1 uncultured Propionivibrio sp. | reverse complement strand
AACCTTGATCCGGACAAGGTGGTTGCCCTGGGGGCAGCGATGCAGGCCAATCTCCTAGCCGGAAACCGGGCTGCCGGGGATGAATGGCTGTTGCTCGATGTGATTCCTTTGTCCTTGGGTCTGGAAACCATGGGCGGCCTGGTCGAGAAAATCATTCCGCGCAATTCGACGATTCCCGCCGCACGGGCGCAGGAGTTCACGACCTTCCGCGACGGCCAGTCGGCACTTGCCGTGCATGTGGTGCAGGGGGAGCGCGAACTCGTCAGTGATTGCCGTTCCCTGGCGCGTTTCGAATTGCGCGGTATCCCGCCGATGGTGGCCGGTGCGGCCCGTATTCGGGTGACCTTCCAGGTCGATGCCGATGGTTTGCTCTCGGTTTCGGCGCGCGAGCAAACGGCGGGTGTTGAAGCCAGCATCACGGTCAAGCCTTCCTACGGCTTGTCTGACGATGAGGTGGCGAACATGCTCAAGGATTCGCTGACGCACAGCAAGGATGACGCGGTACGCCGTGCGCTCAAGGAGGCCCAGGTTGAGGCGCAGCGACTCATTGAAGCGGTCCAGGCGGCCCTGAAGAGCGACGGCGAACTCCTCTCCGATGAAGAGACGCGACAGGTCTCGGCTGCGATTGCCGCCTTGCAGGTGGCCGCGCTGGGCGAGGATCGGCGCGCCATTTCGGCCAGCATGAATGCCCTTGAGCTGGCAACGAAGGATTTTGCGGCACGGCGCATGGACAAGTCGATCCGGCAGGCTTTTGCCGGACGGCGCATTGAAGAAATTGAGGCGGTGACGACGCACGATGGCGCCGCACCGGGAGTGTCGTCATGACCCAGATGATCGTATTGCCGCACATTGAACTGTGTCCCGATGGGGCCATTATCGACGCCAAACCCGGCGAGTCGATCTGCGATTCCCTGCTCGAAAACGGGATTGCCATCGAACACGCCTGTGAGAAATCCTGCGCCTGCACGACCTGTCACGTGATCGTGCGTGAAGGTTTTTCTTCTCTTGAGCCTTCCGAGGAGCTTGAGGATGACATGCTCGACAAGGCCTGGGGGCTGGAACCAAACTCCCGTCTGTCATGCCAGGCAATCGTGACTGAAACGCCGCTGGTGATCGAGATCCCACGTTATTCAATCAATATGACCAAGGAAGGCAAGCGCTGAGGAGCCTGCGATGAAATGGACTGATGTGCATGATCTGGCGATCGAACTGGCTGAAGCTCATCCGGACGTGGATCCCACGCGGATCAATTTCGTCGACCTGATGCGCTGGGTACTTGCCTTGCCGGATTTTGACGATGATCCAAAGCATTGCGGCGAAAAAATCCTGGAGGCGATCCAGCAAGCCTGGATCGATGAAGTGCAATGAGATCGGGCGAATTTGACGGAGTGCAGCGCAACGTGCTGGGTGGGCCGATCGGGCGCTGCAGCGACGCGCCCAAGACCGGCTTCTTCCGTGACGGCTGCTGTAATACCAGCGACGAGGATTTCGGGCGCCACACGGTGTGCTGCGTGATGACGGATGAGTTTCTGGTCTTTTCGCGCTCGCGTGGCAACGATTTGTCGACGCCGCACCCGGAGTTCAATTTTCCCGGCTTGAAAGCAGGCGACCGGTGGTGCCTGTGTGCCGCGCGCTGGCGCGAAGCGTTTTTGGCGGGCAAGGCTCCGCAGGTGGTGCTCAACGCAACGAATGAGGCAACGCTGGAGATTGTGGCGCTGGCAGATTTGAAGCGGCACGCCATCGATCTGATGTGATGCGGCAACAGCCGGTTAATCGTTCCTGACACAGAGTAAGCCAAGACGCAGAGCGTGCGGAGAACGAACAACTCTCCGCTTGGGTGACTTCTTGTCTGGGCTTTGCGTTTAGAGCAGTTTCAACTGAGTTTTTCAGGTTGATTGTGAATCGGAATCAGCGCAGGCTGCAAAGCCCGTCCTGACGCCGTTCCCGCGCGGCTGCAAGGCGCATCCAGCGGACGTTTCCGGGCCGCAGTTCCCATCTCGCTATTCCTGGGTGCTGCGCGGCAGGCGCAGGCGAGCGATCAGCCCGCCGCCGTCACGCGGGAGCAGTTCGAGGCTGCCGCCGTGCAGGCGCGCCACACGTTCGACGATCGCCAGTCCCAGACCGGTGCCGCATGCGTTGGAGCGCGCCGATTCAAGCCGGGTGAAGGGTCGTTTCAAATGTTCGATCTCGGTGACTGGAATGCCCGGTCCGCGGTCCAGCACATCGATGCCGACAGCCTGAGATGTTTGCCAGGTGAGCACTTCGATGGGGCGCGCGCCGTAGCGGTGGGCGTTTTCGATCAGGTTGCCGATGGCCCGTAGCAGGCCTTGCCGACGTAGGAGAAGAGGGCAGCCGCCAAGCTGCAAGATGACTGGCATGCCGCGTCGGGCATACGCTTCGGCAAGATCGCTGATCAGGGCGTCGAGATCAATCCACTCGGGCGTTTCGTCGTTGCTGCCGCGCGCGAAATGGAGAAACTGGGCAATGATCGCGTCCATGCGCTCGATGTCCTCGGCAACGGCCAGGCGCGCTGTGTCGTCGGCAATTGACATCTCGGCTTCGAGGCGCAGGCGGGCGAGCGGTGTGCGCAGATCATGCGAAATGCCGGCCAGGATTTCGGCGCGTTCGCTGTCAAGACGCTTCAAGTCGGCGGACATGCGGTTGAAGGCCGCGGCCAGTTGGCGCAGTTCGTTGGCGCCCTGTTCGGGGATCGGGTCCGGATACTGTCCGCGACCGAGTACCGCCACGGCACCCGACAACTGGCGCAGCGGATGGGTGACGCGCGAGACGATGATCCAGGCGGCGAAGAGCGCCAGCGCCAGCGAGGCGCCTCCCCAACTGAGCCAGCGCAAGGGCAGGTCGTTCTCGGCGTGTTCAGCCGGGAGCATGAGCCAGTATTCATCCTTGCCTTCCTCGTCGAGCGAGAAACGCACCCAGATACCTTCTTCTCCATTGATCGTACCGGCAAAACCGGTGTCGTCGCCCAGTTCGTCGCGCACGGTATCGCGCATGATGCGGAAGAAGAAATTGTCGGGGAGCGGCGAAATCTTGTCGTCCGGGGAGGTTGGGTGCAGGCTCAAGCCTTCGCTTTCGGCCAGGTCGATCAGCAGTTGTGCGCGCTTTTCCGGCGCGGCGGCGATCAGGGCGGCGCTGGTGGTATTGACGATGCTGACCGTCAATTGGGCTAGCTGGCGTGCGCGCGGCTCGCGTTCGGCCAGGCCAAACAGCGTCAGCCAGATGCCGACCGAGCCGATGATCAACAGGCTGAGCAGGACGAAGGTGCGAGCCAGTAACGTGCGCGGCAGCATCGTGCGCACCGCACCGCGTAGGCGGGAAAGCCGGCTGACGCGGGTTAGGCTGATCATCCGCGCGTGTCTGGCGATCCGTCGGGAACAAATACGTAGCCGAAACCCCAGACGGTCTGCAGGTAACGCGGGGTACCGGGGTCGGTTTCTAGCAGTTTGCGCAGTCGCGAGATCTGGACGTCGATGGCCCGATCGAACGGGCCTTGTTCACGGCCGCGCGCGATTGACATCAAGCGCTCGCGCGATTGCGGCTGGCGGGGGTGTTCAAGCAGGGCTTTGAGCACGGCGAACTCGCCGGTGGTCAGGGCAAGGGTTTGCCCATCCCGTACCAGCGTTCGCGCGGCCAGATCAACCGTCACCGAGCCAAAGCGAATCGTGCGGTCGTTGATGGTCGGTGCGCCCGGGACAACGGGGGCGCGCCGGCGCAGGACGGCCTGGATACGTGCCAGCAGTTCGCGCGGATTGAAGGGTTTGGGGAGGTAGTCGTCCGCCCCCATTTCGAGGCCGACAATGCGGTCGATTTCGTCGCCTTTGGCGGTGAGCATGACAATCGCGATCTGCGGCTCGCTGCTGCGCAGCCGGCGGCAGATGGACAGGCCATCCTCGCCGGGCAGCATCAGATCTAGGACGATAAGGTCGAAGGCTTCACGCGTCAGGAGGGCGTCCATGGCCGCCCCATCCTCGGCGCTGCGCACGGTAAAGCCTTGTTCGCCAAGGTAGCGCTGGAGCAGTTCGCGCAGTCGCTTGTCGTCATCGACAACGAGCAGTTTTCTTTCGTTCA
>CAZHFS010000288.1:0-4102 GCA_964531885.1 uncultured Propionivibrio sp. | reverse complement strand
ATGAAGCGCCTTGAATGCGTCCTGCTCGTACAGTTCTTCCTGTACGAAAGCACGGAAATCACGCTCAAAGAAATCACCGGGATTTTTGGGCCGAATGGCGGGGGAAAGAGCGCCTTCCTTGATGCCGTACAGATCGCCATGTTCGGCGCCAACTCGCGGCTCCTTGCCTTGAACGCTCAGGCCGATGACGACAAGGAAAAATCCACCCGTTCATTGCGCTCCTACTGCTTAGGACAATACGGCCCCGCGCCGGAACAACGGGTGCGCGATCAGGCCACCACGTACATTACGCTCATCTGGCGGGACACCGAGACGAACGAACCCACCTCCATGGGCGTGTGCCTCTCTGCCGCATCGGACACGGAAAAGCACGAAGTGCTGGGGCGCTACCTCCTGCGCGGCGTCGAATTGAGCTTGGGCGACCACACCGAAGTCATCGACGGCCAAGAACGGCCTCGGGATTGGCGCACCTTCTTGCATCAGCTTAAGGAACGCGCCAAGGTCTCTGGTGACGATCCCACCTTCCCCGACAGCGAACGGTATATCCGCGCCATGCTCGTCGCGCTGCAGGGCGGCGGCGGGGTGCCCATGACCGATTCCTTTACCCGCGCCTTCCGCTTCGCCCTGCGCATGCGCTTCGACAAAAGCGTCGATCACATCGTGCGCAACGATGTCTATGAACCACGCCCGACCAAGATCCAGCGCTTCAAGGAACTCACCGACTCCTTCCGCCGCTTGAACGAGATGGTTCAGCACCTCGAAGAAAAAATCGCCAGCGGTGAAGAGGTCGATAAGGCATTCGATTCCGCCTGGAAAGAGACCCGGAAAGCGGCCACATGGCGTGCCCTGTCCCTACAGGCGGAAGAGAATCAGGCCTTGTCCATGCTGGAAAGAATCACCAAAGCCAACGATGCGCTGGAACTCGCCGGTACCGAGGCCAAAAACGCCGCCACGGAACACACCAACCGGCTCGATGACGCCAAGCGGGAGCTGACCCAGGCACGCGCCCTGCGTGAAGCCCACTGGGCGCACAAGGACCATGCCACGGCGATCACCGACCATGAGACGGCCAAGGGCGTACTCGCCAACCGGCAGAACGAGTTTCAGGCCCTGACGCGGCAATTGAATACCGTCCTGAAAGTCGCCTCCACCTCGGAACTGACGAAGCCCTTCCACCCTGAACTGAGTACGTCCATCACCGACATTCAGCGGCTCACGGCCTCGATTGATGGGATGGATGTTTCCCGGCTTGAGCGGACGGTGCGCGGCACCTTGAAATCGGTATCCCGCACCATCAGCGAATTGTTCTCCGATCAGCGGGAAGCGGAAAACGCCCTGCAGCGCATTGCCGACGAAATCAGGGCCAACGAACAGGCGCTCTCACGGGTCCAGTCGGGCCGCGCCCCGCTAAGCCATCCGGTTCAGTCCCTGCTCTCGGAACTAGGGAATCATGGGCTGACGCCTACCCCGGTGTGCGACCTGGTGCGCGTCAAGGATGCGGCATGGCAACCTGTGATTGAAAGCTACCTCGGCCGGCATATCGAAGCCCTGCTGACCTCAGAAGACGAAGAAGCGGCAGTTTTTTCCCGGTACCGGCAATTGGCCGGGGGGCGGGCCATCTACGGCGTCAAAATTGCGCGGCAAAGCGCGATCCGGCTCGACCAGACCCCGCGCCCGGGTACCGTGGCCGCATTGATCGAAGGCAAAGACCCGTATGCCGTGGCCTACCTGCAGCGTTTGCTGGGCGATCTGCGCTGCGCCACGACCGATACGGACTCCTTGGCGGGGGGCCGCACGCTCACCGTCGATGGGATGCTGGTGGGCAATGGGGATTTTGAACGCATCGAGCCCTTGCACCCGGCCAAGCTCAAGCTGGGGGCGGGTGAAAAAGCCTTGCAAGCCCAACTCCTCCGGGAGAAGCAACGCCTGGCGCTCACGAAAGACCAGCTGACGCAACGCCGCGACCAGATAAAACAGTTGATCGACCTCCTGCATTCGATTCCGACTGGGGATAACTTCATCGACCAGTTGAATGCGGCGATGGGCCGATACACCGAAGCCAAATCGGAACTCGACCGTTTCAGCGCACGGTTAAAGACCGCCACCGACGCGGAGTATGACCGCCTCAACAAACGGGTCAGTGAACTGGAAAACGAACGCATCCCCGCCCTTGAGATCTCGGCACGCAATGCAACCGCCAAGGTCATCGCCCTCGGGGTCAAGATCGAGCAAGGGCAGCTAGACGAAAAACGCGCCACGGAGCGCTATGACGCCCTTGCCGCACGGGTAGCGGAGTCACGAAACGACAAGGATTTCGACCGCGACTACGCGGGGGCAAAATGGGAACTCGTCTTGTCCCGGTTCGACACGGACTATCAAGGGATGATCGCCCATTGCACGGCCATGCAGGAAGCCGCGCAAACCCGGCGCGAGAACGCCTCGCGCACCGGGACCGGCCTGCTCTTTGCCTTTCAGGAAAAATACCGTGAATCCGCGGGTACGGAGGCGAAAGACGATTGGCGTCTTGCTTCGACTTGGATCAAGGGTGTGCTCTCCCGGCTTAAAAGCACGGAACTCCTCGAGTACAAACAGCAGGCACAGGACGCCTACCAGGCCTCTCAGGAGACGTTCCGCACCGATGTGGCCATCGCCTTAAGCGAAAACATTGAATGGCTCAAGAAGCGCCAGGACAGCTTAAACAAGGCGTTGAACGAATGCCCTGTCTTCACCAACGGGGAACGCTACCAGTTCGTCCGAAAAGTGCGGCCCAAGCTGGAAAAATTGCTGGCATTCATTGAGGACATCGCCAAGCACGGCCCACATGGCGACCTCTACGGCAACCCCGGCGACATTCCGACCTATTTCCTCGAGCTGCTCAATGACAAGGTGAGCCCGGGTACGGCCAGCATGCGCAGTCCGCTCGACGATTACCGGGAGTTTTTCGAGTTCGACATCAACATCCTGCGCGAAAACCCGGTCGATAAATCGAAAAAAGTCATCGGCCAGTTGAGCAAACGCCTGGGGCCGGGGTCGGGCGGGGAACACCGCGCCCCCTTGTACGTCATCGCCGGCGCGGCACTGGCCTCGGCGTATCGCTTGGACAGCAGCCACAAAGACGGGTTACGGCTCATCCTGCTCGATGAGGCCTTCAACCGGATGGACATGAACAACATCATCGCCACCATGCGCTATCTGGAACAGATCGGGCTACAGGTGTTCCTGGTCAGCCCCGGTGAAAACCTTGGCACCCTGACCGCCTTCCTCCACCGCTACTACGACTTGCTGCGGGATGTGGAAAGCAACGTCGTCCGGCTGGAAGGGCATGATGTGCCCGAGCAAACCCGCCTGCTCTTCCGGGAGGATCTCCCCGAGTTCAACCCCGACTTGCTTGAAGCCGAGCTTGCCACCCTGCGGGGTGCCGTCCCGACCACGGTGTAGCCCATGGACGCACTGGCAAAAACCCTCCTTGAACGCCTCCTCCTCGCCGGCAACAAGTCGGCGGCGGGGGTGCGCAGTCGCCAAGCCGCCCTCACCGGGTCAGCCCTGGCCCCTTACCATGCCCTGCGGTCGTTTAAGGACAAGGAAGCGTTTGAAACCACGATCCTTGCGGCCAGACAGACAGGCGCCATCGAAGTCGAAACGGACAAGGACAATCCAAGAGAAGGGTATTTCCAGCGGATCAATCTCACTGATCTGAAGGCCTTGTCCCGTTTTCTTGGTCAGGAACCCTATGCTGACCGTCTCGCGGTCGCGATGGGACGGCTGCAGGCGGCGGGGGGCCGTTTCCCGGTTGTGGCCGAGGTCTGCCAGAAGTGGCAACAGATGGCGAAAGCTCGCGGTACCGGGCCGGACGCTATCGAGGACTGGCTTGATGCGCTGCGCGTTATCCTCGCCTCGGAGACCCGCACGGCGCACTGTGCGGACGGGGTTCCCTTGCGGGAGGCGAGCGCCCAACTCTTTCGGGACAGTAAGCGCATCGAAAAGCTGACCCCTCTCCTTGATGCGCTTCTGATGGGCAATCTGGACACCATGGCACGCCCCGCCCAGGAAGTTTGGAATGAGCTGGGCCTGTACCGGGAAGAACAGCCGGTGCTGATGGCCG
>CAZHFS010000287.1:0-4105 GCA_964531885.1 uncultured Propionivibrio sp. | reverse complement strand
TTCGTAATGCGAAGGTCACCAGTTCGATTCCGGTCAGCGGCACCAGTGTTTCAAGCAAAAAGCCCAACCTCTCGGTTGGGCTTTTTGCTTTTCCCGCTCCACATCCGGGAATTTGCGGTGCAAACCGCTTGCACGCTCAATACGCTTTCACCAGCCTCGACTTGGCAAGAGGCGGGTTCTTGGCGAAGTATTTGCGGATACCGGCAATGATCGCTTCGGCCATCTTGTTCTGGTAAGCCTCGTCGTTGAGTCGACGCTCTTCCTCGGGGTTGGAGATGAACGCCGTCTCGACAAGGATCGAGGGAATATCCGGAGCCTTGAGCACCGCGAATCCCGCCTGTTCCACCTGCGGTTTGTGCAGGCGATTGATGCCGCCAATCTCGTCGAGCACCGCCCGCCCGAGTTTCAGGCTATCGCTGATCGTCGCCGTCTGCGAGAGATCGAGCAGCGTACGGGCGAGCATCGGGTCTTTCACGTCGATATTCACCCCGCCGATCATGTCTGCCGCGTTTTCCTTTTGCGCCAGATAACGCGCGGCGGAACTCGACGCCCCGCTTTCTGACAAAGCAAACACCGATGACCCGTTGGCGTCCGGCCGAGTAAAAGCATCGGCATGGATCGAGACAAAGAGATCGGCCTGGATGCGCCTTGCCTTCTGCACCCGCATCTGCAGTGGCACGAAGAAATCGGTATCGCGCGTCAGCACGGCACGCATATTGGGCTCGGCATCGATCTTGGCCTTGAGGCGCCTGGCAATCGACAGCGTGATGTTCTTTTCATAACTGCCGCTGCGCCCCACGGCCCCGGGGTCTTCACCGCCATGGCCGGGGTCGAGCATGATCGTCACCAGACGATCGACCACCGGCTTGCCGCTACGCGAACGTTCCTGACGCGGTTCCGCCTGCGCCTGGCTCGGTGCCTGAGCCGGCCCCTGAAGTTGCGGCGGACGCTCACTGACGGATCCCGGCGGATTCGTAGCCTGGGACTGAACATCGAATTTTTCAATGAGTTGCGCCAACAGGTCCGGCGGCTCCAGCGGATAGACGTCGAGCACCAAGCGGTGGCCGTATTCGCCAACCGGCGGCAAAACGAACACCTGCGGCCGGACTTCCTGTTTGAGTTCCATGACCAGGCGCACGACCCCCGGCTTGAACCGGCCGGCACGCAGGAGCTTGATGTTCGGGTCGTCTGCCGAAATCTTGGTCGACAGGCTATCGAGCACGCTGTTGAACTCGACGCCCTCCATATCCACGACCAGCCGCTCGGGGTTTTTCACCGTAAAGTGAGAAAACTTGAGCGGCAGGCGGGATTCGATTGCCACGCGGGTGTAATCGGCGGCCGGCCAGACACGCACGGCAAGGACGCTGGCGCCTGCAGCGGCGAAGGCGCGGGCGCAAGGGGTAACCAGGAGGACAAGGGTCGCGCCCGCGGCGCGGATCAGCTCTCGACGACGTGGAAGCGGTTCGACTGCTGCGTCATGAAGGCGCTCAGACATTGCTTCCCCGCTGCGCTACGTGCCTGAAGCTCCACAATGCGCCCGGCCTCGGGCGAATCCCCGGCAAAACGGAATATGACGGCAAGATCGGCCGGTGGCACAAACCCTGCCGCCTTGGCCGGCCATTCGACCAGGCACAAGGAGTCGCTCCGGAAATACTCACCCAACCCCGCATCGTCAAACTCTTCAGGCTCATTGAAACGATAAAAATCAAAGTGATACAAGTATAAGCTCGAAACAGCGTAAAGCTCAACCAAGGTGTAGGTAGGGCTTTTAACCGGCCCCTGATGGCCCAGTGCGCGCACCAGGGCACGTACCAGGGTGGTTTTGCCCGCGCCTAGCTCCCCTTCCAGCCAGACGACCTGCCCTGCCTGCAAGACGGAGGCAAGCGCCGCGCCAAGTTCTGTCGTTTTGACTTCATCGGCCAATTGCAGGCATACGCGCTGCGCTTCAGGCAGGCTATGATTCGAGCTATGCACGAGGAAAACTCCGGGAAAACACCATCTCAGCCAATCACGCCTGCGGACGCTGCGCGCGGGCTGAGTGCATTGATCAAGAACAAGGGCGCCGAGTTGGGTTTTTCCGCCGTCGGCATCACCGGCATCGATGTCGCCTCGGCCGAAACCGCGCTCCAGCGCTGGCTGGCTGAAGGCTGGCACGGCACTATGGATTATATGGCCAAACACGCCGCCCTGCGTGCCCAGCCCGAAACACTGCTCCCCGGCGTGCGCTCGACCATCCTCGTCGCACTCCCTTACTGGCCGCAGGCCGCCCAGGCAGAGCAGGTACTCACCAACCCGGCGCAAGGCTATATTTCGCGGTACGCCCTAGGCCGCGATTACCACAAAACTGTTCGCCAACGCCTGCAGAAACTCGCCGATCACATCGCTGCCTCACTCCCCCCGGCGCAGGCCGAACACTTTGCCTGCCGCGTGTTTACCGATTCAGCGCCGGTCTTCGAGGTCGAACTGGCGCGCCAATCCGGCTTCGTCTGGCGCGGCAAGCATACGCTTTCGCTCAACAGGCAGGGCTCCTGGCATTTTCTTGGCGGCATGTACACCACGCTGGACCTGCCGCTGGACACCCCCTCGGCGGAACATTGCGGCACCTGCACACGTTGCCTGGATGCTTGCCCGACCCAAGCCATCGTTGCCCCCTATCAGGTTGATGCCAGACGGTGCATCTCCTACCTAACCATCGAGTTGCACGGCCCCATCCCGCTCGAATTCCGCTCGCGCATCGGCAACCGGATCTATGGTTGCGATGACTGCCAGTTATGCTGCCCGTGGAACCGTTTCTCCCATTTGGGAGATCCCGATTTCGCCACACGGCATGCGCTCGACGCGCCCAGTCTCAGCGAACTTTTTGCCTGGACGACCGAGGATTTTTCCGAGCGTCTGGCTGGCAGCCCGATACGCCGCATCGGCCACGAGCGCTGGCTGCGCAACGTTGCTGTCGCCCTCGGCAACGCACCTAGCAGCCCGAAAACACTCAACGCCCTCGCCAGCCGCCAGAACGATCCCTCGCCACTGATCAGGGAACATGTCGCATGGGCCTTGGCGATGCATGCAAAACCGACCGTCCAGCCCTGACTTGCAGCCTCTGGACGGCTCGCTCTTGATTTCCCGGAAGGTTCAGATACCATTTGATTGTCTGCAGTCATGCCGCCTGCTCAGCGTCGGCTTTTTCAAGGCGCATGTCGTCGCACCATGACTGTCACAGGGCAGTTTCTGAAACAGGGCAAACCCGTCGAAAGACGGCGACGCAAAATCTCCGGCCTACGGCCACGCCAGTGGCTACGGTAGCGGGATCACCAGATACGGGGGCACCATGTCCTTTTTTGTATTGCATCACCAGCACCCAGAGCCTTACCTGCTCTGCCCGCCAAGCATTCCGCCGCATCCTGCCATGGGCAACCCCTGTTCTCCTTTCCATAGGTTGAGCAAGCCATGAGCGGCCAGGTCGTATCGCTGAACGCCCTTCCCAACGGCCGCAGCCCTGGCCTTCGGCTGCTCGGAGAATGCCGTGACCTGCTGGTTGACCGCCTCACGCTCTGGCTGCGTGAAATTGCCACACCCATCCGTGACGAACTCTTCGTCCTCGCCGACTCAACACGCGACCGCAAACAGCAGACCTGTTACCTCGATCTGCGCGCCGACATCGAACAAGACTGGTCACAGCTGGTCGAGCACTTTCGCCGCACGCTCGGTGGCACACCGCTCGTGGAGCGCCCTGGCAGCCCACCCCAACCACTGGAGATACCCGATTTCGCTGGCCTGTCGCTGATGAACGATGCAGATCTGAGCGAACACATCGTACTGCGCGAGTTTTCAGCCCAACTTTCGGAAACCTGCGACGACGAGCTCTACACCCTCAACCGCCGCCTCGCACTCTTGCTCGACCGCGCAGACCCTTCCGACGATGACCACCCGCTGGCCCCGGCCGTGATTTGCGATGCCCTCTCCGAGGCCTGCTCGGTGATCGGTGACAATGCTGAGCAACGACTGGTTCTCCTGCGCCGCATCGAGCGGCACCTGCACAGTGGCCTGCCGCCAGTCTATCGCCAAATCAACGCCATGCTCATCGAGCGCGGCATCCTGCCAGACCTCA
>CAZHFS010000286.1:0-4132 GCA_964531885.1 uncultured Propionivibrio sp. | reverse complement strand
AGAACTGTTCGAGGGCGAAGAGCGCCGCCTTGGCATTGAGCGTGTCGAAGATCGTTTCGACAAGGAGCAGATCGGCACCGCCATCGGTCAGCCCGCGGATGGCCTCGTCATAAGTGGCAACGAGTTCATCGAAGCTCACGTTGCGGTAGCCCGGATCGTTCACATCGGGAGAAATCGAGGCAGTGCGTGAGGTCGGACCAAGTACGCCGGCGACGAAGCGCGGCTTGGCCGGCGTCTGGATGGAAAATTCGTCGCATACTTCCCGCGCCAGGCGGGCACCGGCAAAGTTGAGTTCGTAGACGATGCTCTTCAGCTTGTAGTCAGCCTGCGAGATCGCCGTGGCGTTGAAGGTATTGGTTTCAAGAATATCGGCGCCCGCCGCCAGATACTCGGCATGAATGCCGCGGATGACATCCGGCCGCGTGAGTAGCAGGAGGTCGTTGTTGCCCTTGACGTCGTGCGCGTGCGCGGCAAAACGCTCGCCGCGGTAATCGGCTTCCTGCAGGCCATGGCGCTGGATCATGGTGCCCATCGCGCCGTCGAGGACAAGCACGCGCCTGGCAAGCAAGTCGGTCAGTTCGATGGAGCGGTCGGGTTGTTGCCGGGGCGTCAGTGACATGCGAAACCTCAAAATAAAAAACCCGTTCAGCGGAGACGGCGAACGGGTTTCGGGTAGGGCCCGTTGCGAAATCGAGCCCGCCAGCACGCCCGCTTTAGCCAGACTTGTAACGCGCCCGCAAGCTGAACTTCAAATCGGCGCGCGCCCGGCGCTTGACGCCCGACGGACTCGCAAATCTACGCGCCAAGCCCTTGATTGTCAAGCCACAAAGCCGTGCAAACGGCTTGCCGGAAGGTCAGACAGATAGCGTTTGCAATCAGCGCGTGGGAGCCAGATTGCGACTGGTGTGAGTCACCCGCCCATCAGGGGAAAAATGCACATTGAAGAAGACGTCACTGCCGGAGACATCCTGTTGCCGCCAATCCCAGACGTCCTCGTGCTTGAGCGCGAAGTGGTATTCGTGCGCCGGCTGCCCGAGCAGGCGTCGTACGGCTTCGCGCGTCATCCCTGGCTGCACGCGCGCAAAATTCTCCTCGGTCAGCACCTGACGTACCGCTCGCAGCACATCGTCAGGGCCGAAATCGAGCATGTAATTGACGACGCCATTCGGCGTGCGCGGATACTCCCAGGTCTGCGTTCCATCCGGGTCGCGCCAAGTGAGTGTCGGCGGCCCCATCAGCGCCTCGACTTCCTGCGTGCGCGTCACCCCGGGTTTCAGCTTGGGCAGGACAAGCGAATCGCACGCCGGCATCGACGCGATGACACCGGACAGCAAACCGGTAAAGAAATCGCGCACCAGCCCCATCTCACCCGCCCATGAAAACGCGTTTGAGCAGTGCCGATCCGGTACCGATCGGGTCTTTGCGGATCGCCTTTTCTTGCTCGGCAATCATCAGGAACAAGCCGTCCATGGCTTTCTGGGTCACGTAGAGGTCGAGGTCTGCGTCCTTCTTGTCGAGCAAACCGACCTTGGCGGCCTGCCCGGCGTACTGGTTGTACTTGCTGGTGAGGTCAACCTTGGCGGTCGCCTGCTTGACGATCGGCAGGAAGCGCTCGGCCAGGCTCCCCGAGGTCGTGCGCTTGAAGTACTGGGTCGCAGCATCGTCGCCGCCGGTCAAGATGGCTCGCGCGTCGGAAAAACTCATCTTCTTCACCGCGTCGACAAGGATGGGCTTGGCCTCGACCACCGCCAATTCGGCCGCACGGTTCATCGTCTCGATCAACTCGTCGGCCTGTTTTTTCATGCCCAGGGTCCGCATCATCTTCTCGGCCGAACGTGCCGACTCGGGCAGCGGAATGCGCACCCGCGGGTCACCGAGGAACCCGTTCGGTTTGCCAAGCTGCGCCACCGCCGAATCGGCACCGCGGGTCAGGGTCTCTTTGAGGCCAGCCGAAGTCTCGGTTGCATCCGCCGCCATGACTTGCTGCTGCCCCCCGAGCGCCAGAAGGCATACAATCAGACAACGTCTCAAAAAGCCACGCCGCGCGCTGACAATCCCTGTCCATTTCGCCATGAGTCCTCCGCATCATCCTGCCCGGAACACTTTCCGGGTACACAAGCCTAACCTGCGCCTCTTCACTCGACAAGACGCATTCACCACGAGAAACGCATGACTTCTTCCGATACGCCGACCGGACCCGACAAAAGCGGCGCCGAACTCAACGCCCAGCGCTTCGCCATGCTTGAGGACATCGCCAAGGAACTCGCTGGCGAGGTTGTTTTCCCGGTGGACTTCAACGCCACCATGCGCCTGCGCAAAACCTTGCAGAATCCCGATCTACCGACGCCGAAAATCGCTGCCGCCGTCGAAACCGAACC
The DNA here is from genome assembly GCA_964531885.1 of uncultured Propionivibrio sp. Taxonomy (GTDB): domain Bacteria; phylum Pseudomonadota; class Gammaproteobacteria; order Burkholderiales; family Rhodocyclaceae; genus Propionivibrio. The sequence goes on along the minus strand of CAZHFS010000286.1, from coordinate 1,754 downwards.
GCTGGTTGCAGCCCGCCTGCTCCAGTTGGCCAACTCCGTGCTCTATCGGCGCGATGACACACCCGTACGTAACCTGAGCACGGCCATCACCCGGATTGGCCTCAAGGTCGTGAAGACGACCGCTCTGGCCATTGCCATGAACCAGTTGCTCCGCGCCAAGGAACTCGTCGTTTTCAGCGATCTGGCCACCAGTCTCTGGCGGCACAGCGTGCAAAGCGCGGTCGCCGCGCGGCAACTGGTGCGCCGTGAAGAATGTCCTATCGACCCAGAAGACGCCTTCCTCGCCGGCTTGGTTCACGATCTCGGCGCCTCGTACATGCTCTACCGCGCCGCGCACTACCCGGAGCTGCGTGCTCGACCAGACACGGTGCGCCACCTGATTCTCCAGTGGCACGAGAGCATCGGTGGTTCCCTTTTGCACGCGCTTGGCTTTGCCGAAGACGTGGTCAATGCGATTGCCGACCACGACCAGTTGCGCACATCGCCACCCAAGGGATTGCGCAACCTAAATGACGTGGTTTATGTGGCCAACGCCTTGGCCGGCGCACACTTCGAGTGGTCGGCCCTCGGCGTGCCCGCCCCCACGCTCGTCGATCTCGGTCTGGAAGAGCGCTACGGTGAAATGCGCCAGGCAATCAGCGCCGAAGCGCAAACGCTGCTCACCGCGCTGACCTGACCCACCGCAAAACCTTCCTCACGCAGCGCGGTGCAAGGCAATGAGATCGAGCCAGGCTGCCCCGTAGCGCTCGGCCTTGGCCTGGCCCACCCCCGGGATGTCGAGAAGTTCGCCAAGGCGTTCCGGGCGCTCTGCCGCCAACGCAGCCAGGGTACGATCCTGGGCGATCACATAGGCGGGCACACCCTGCTCCCGTGCCCGCTCGGCGCGCCAGGCGCGTAGTGCCGCATAGAGAGGGGCATCTGCGGCATCCAGATTCGCCGCACCGGCCGCGCCACGCACGGCGCGCGTGCCCCGCTGGCTTTGCATCGCACTGCGCCGCAAAGTGAGTGCCTGCTCCCCTTTAAGCAAAGGCCGCGCCGCCTCGGTAAGGCGGATCGCGCCGTAGGCGTGCGCGTCCGCTTCGAGGTAACCAGCTGCCAGCAACTGGCGAAACACCGAACGCCAGCCAGCGTCATCGAGTTCGACGCCAACGCCGAAGGTCGGCAGGGTATCGTGCCCATAATCGCGCATCTTGTCGTTCACCTTACCGCGCAGCAGGTCGATCAGGTGCCCAGCGCCGAAGCGCTGCCCGGTACGCAACGCCGCCGAGAGGGCCTTGCGCGCCACCAGCGTGCCGTCCCACAACTCAGGCGGATCGAGGCACACATCGCAATTACCGCACGGCTCGGAGGCCTCGCCGAAGTTGGTGAGCAGCACCACGCGCCGGCAACGCGCCGACTCGCAGTAGGCGAGCATGGCATCGAGCTTGCTGCGCTCGATGCGCTTCTGCTCGTCGGGCGCATTCGAGTCCTCGATCATCTGCCGGTGGATGACCACATCATTGAGCCCGTAGGTCATCCAGGCATCAGCCGGTTCGCCGTCACGTCCGGCGCGCCCGGTTTCCTGGTAATAGGCTTCGAGACTCTTGGGCAGGTCGAGGTGGGCAACGAAGCGCACGTCCGGCTTGTCGATGCCCATGCCGAAGGCGATCGTCGCCACCATCACAACCCCGTCCTCGCGCAGGAAGCGCTGCTGGTGCAAGGTGCGCAGATCGGCCGCCAGCCCGGCGTGGTAAGGCAGCGCGGTCAGACCCTGG
>CAZHFS010000285.1:0-4150 GCA_964531885.1 uncultured Propionivibrio sp. | reverse complement strand
AGCCCTGATGCAGGGTATTCCACCACTTGACCGAGAAATAGATGATCGGGATATTCACCACGCCGACCAGTGCCAGGATGGCCCCGGCCTTGTCCGCCCGACGCGGATCGTCAATCGCCGACTGCAGGGCGATGAAGCCGACGTAGAGGAAGAGCAGGATGAGCTCCGAGGTCAGGCGCGCATCCCACACCCACCACGTGCCCCACATCGGCTTGCCCCACAGGGCGCCGGTCCACAGCGAGAGAAAGGCGAACAGCGCCCCGGTCGGCGCCAGCGCCTGCGCCATCATCGCCGAGAGGCGAAAATTGAAGGCAAGACCCAGGCCCGCCCAGAAAGCCATCACCAGATACACGAACATCGACATCCAGGAAACGGGGACGTGCAGGAAGATGATGCGATATCCCTCGCCCTGCTGGGCGTCGGTCGGCGCAACCAGAAAGCCGACGTACAGCCCGGCAATGCCGAACACCACGGCCAGCGCCCAGAACCAGGGAATCATTTTGCCGGCCAGCGGGTAGAAGGCCTGCGGGCTGGCAAAACGGTAGATATTGAACGGCAGAAAACTCATCGGGACACGCTCCCTTTGCTGCCGGCACACCCCCAGCAGGACAGGGCGTGGCAATCGAAGTGATCGGTGGTCATTCCAAAGCAATCCGTATGGCCGCCGCGGTCGCCCACGGCGCGAAAAACACGCCGCCCAGGGTCAGGGCGGCCAACAAAGAAAGATGCGCTTGCGCCCCAACCCCGCTCACGGTAGCTTCGACGGCGCCAGCGCCGAATATTAGCACTGGAATATATAGTGGCAGAACCAGAAGCGAGAGCAGCACCCCGCCGCCGCGCACACCAAGGGTCAGCGCTGCGCCGATGGCGCCGATGCCGGACAGGGCGGGGGTGCCGATCAGAAGAGCCAGCGTCAGCATGCCCAAGGCCTCGGCGTCGAGGTCGAACTGGATGCCCAGCACCGGCGCCAGCAGGGCCAGCGGCAAACCGGAAACCAGCCAGTGCGCGAGCACCTTGCCGATCACCGCCAGGGCGAGGGGGTGCGGCGCCAGCACCAGTTGTTCGAGCGTCCCGTCGCGCAGGTCCTCAGCGAACAGGCGCGGCAGGGAGAGCATGGTGGCCAGCAACGCGGCCACCCACAGCACGCCCGGTGCCAGAGTACGCAACAATTCCGGCTGCGGCCCCACCCCGAGCGGGAACAGGCTGACCACGATGATGAAAAAGAACAGCACCGAGACGAGATCGCTGCGCCGCCGCAAGGCCAAACGCAGATCGCGCACCAGCAAAGTGGTCAGAGTATTTAGCATGCCCGCCCTTCGCTTGCCGCACGCGGCGGGGTCAGCACCAGCCGGCGCACCGCCGCGGCGGGCAGATCAACCTGCTGGTGCGTCGTCAGCACAGCCAGTCCACCGCGTTGCAGATGCGCGCCCAGCAAGCCGACGACCACCTCGATGGCCACCGGATCAAGCGCCACATAAGGTTCGTCGAGGACCCACAGCGCCTGCCGGTTATGCACCAGCCGCGCCAGAGCAACCCGCCGCTTCTGCCCCTGCGACAGGTAACGGCAAGGCAGATCCTCTCGGCCGGCCAGGCCGAACGCTTCCAGCGCTTCGAGCGCCGCACCTTCGTCCAGCGACTGCTCGGCGACCCGTGCCGCAATCAGCAGGTTCTCGAGCGGGGTCAATTCGTCCTTGATCGCGTTGAGATGCCCCAGATAAAAGAGTTCGCGTCGATACGCTTCGCCCAGCTTGCCGATCGGCGAACCTCGCCAGCAAATCTCACCGGCCAGAGGCGCGGAAAATCCACAGACCATGCGCAACAGGCTCGTTTTTCCGCTGCCATTCTCGCCCTGGACATGCAATACCTCGCCGGCATCCAGACGGAAGGCGACCCCGGCGAACAAACGCCGATCGCCACGCTGGCAATCCAGGCAGGAAGCTTCAAGCATGCAGAGTTGGCCCCGGAAAAATACGGATGGTTATTGTGCAGTGCGCAGTGTATCGTGGGAATTGATCGCGATCATAGATTCCGCGTCATTCTCACCGCACCATGAAACATCACCGGAATGATTCGCCATCGGTTAGCAGGCAGCACACTATCAGCGCACGCAGCATCGGCAACTCATAAAAGGTTGTAACCCTGACACGGAGGGCGTTCGTGCATCGATTCCTGCAGCGGGGGCTCGCGGCCCTTGCCCTGTACTGCCTGGCCAACACCGTTTCGGCGCAGGCAAGCGCCAGCGACAGCGAAGCCCAGGTACGAGCGGCCAACGCCGAGTGCTTCTCGTGCCACTCACCGCAGGCCGTGCATCAACCGCCACGTGCAGACCTTGACCTCTCGGCGCTCGCCAAGTTCGCGCACAATCCCGCCCCAGACACCTACCAGACCTCGAATCACGGCAAGGTAGCCTGCCATCAGTGCCACGGCCGAGCGTACGACGCTTACCCACACCCCGACGCGGCTAGGGAAAACCGCAGCGACTGCGCCGAGTGCCATGCCAGCAAGGTCATGCGCATCGAACAGCAATTCGACGCCTCGGTGCATGCCGTCCGGCTCAAGGACAAATTCACCTGTTCGAGTTGCCACGACCCACACCGCGACCTGATCGCCCATCGCTTGGTTGATCCGCGCCGGATCGTGGCTCAGGACAACCGCCACTGCCTCGACTGCCACGACTCCGACAAGACCTTCGCGCAATTCGCCCCGCAGGAAGCATCCGGCGCCGCCAAGCCGCGCCCCAATATCGACCGCATCCATGAGTGGCTGCCCAATACCCGCCTGCACTGGGACGCCGTGCGCTGCGTTGACTGCCACACCCCGGCGACCAAGACCCTCTCGCACGAGATCCTGGCCAAGGACAAGGCCGAGCGGCAATGCCTGGCCTGCCATTCGGCCAACAGCACGCTCAAGGCACGCCTCTATCGCCACCTGCAAAAGGAAGAAAACGAGCGCCTTGGTTTCCTCAACAGCATCATCCTGACCAATGCCTATGTGCTCGGCGCAACGCGCAACCCCCTGCTCGATAGCATCATCGGGGGACTTTTCGCCCTGACCCTGCTTGGCATCCTGATCCATGCCGCCGCTCGGCTGATCGGCTGGCTGCTGCGCCGGAGGCGTAACGATGAGTGAGCGCACTTACCTCTTCCCTGCCTGGATACGCCTCTGGCACTGGCTTAACGCCGCGCTCATCCTGGTCCTCGGGATAACCGGGCTCAGCCTGCACTTTGCCGACCCGGCCCTGCCCCTCATTGGCTTCGAACTTGCGGTGCGCATTCACAACGCCTGCGGGATCACCCTGGCGATCACCTACCTCGTGTTCCTCATCGCCAACGCCGTGAGCGGCAACGTGCGCCATTTCTTCCCGCGTGGCCCCGGTCTTTTTGCGGCACTCTGGACTCAGCTGCGCTGGTATGCCTGGGGCACTTTCCGCGGCGATCCGCACCCGCACGCGCCGACGCCCGACAGCCCATTCAATGTCCTGCAGGCCCTCACTTACGCCGGGGTGATGTACGGCCTGCTGCCCGTCCTGATTGTCAGCGGCTGCGTTTACCTCTACCCCGAACTGGCTCCGACCCGTCTGTTCGGTTTTGACGGCCTGCTGCCCATTGCGCTCGTGCACTACCTCGGCGCCATGTTGCTCCTGCTCTTTCTGCTTACCCACATTTACCTCGGCACGACAGGCCATTCGATCGGCCAGATGTTCCGCGCCATGATTTCCGGCTGGCACACGCATTGAACCCGATGCGCAGACCGGCTTTTGTCGGTTGTTTCATCAAAGGAGGAAGGCAATGAAGAACACCCGTACCCCGCTGGTCCTGGCCATCGCCGCCGCGTTCGCCTGCAATGCCGGAACAAGCCTGGCACAGGAAAAAGCCAAATCGTTCCGCCCGGTCGACGTCGTTGCCGTCAAAGCGGCCACCGCGCCCAAGCTCGACGGCATGGCCAACGACGCCGTCTGGAAAGACGCGCCGGTGGTCAAATTCAGCGCCGTCAAGGGCGTCAACTTCAAGGACAACAAGGGCGAGACGCAGGGCACGGTGCAAGCGGCCTACGCCGGTGACATGCTCTACATGCTCATCACCTACGACGACCCAACGCTTTCGGTACAACGCAGCCCATTCCAGAAGCAGGCCGACGGCAGTTGGAAAAA
>CAZHFS010000284.1:0-4186 GCA_964531885.1 uncultured Propionivibrio sp. | reverse complement strand
CCGAACCGCCAGAGGACAAACCCGCAACAACGCACCGTATCCGCAAGCGCGCAACGCCTCCGGCCAGCAGCAAACCGCCCCAAAACGTTCGCGACGACGAACACGACTACCTGCTCACGGCACAAAACAACGTCAGCTGGGGGCCGCCCGAAACGACTGGCCAGAAATAACCTGTCCATCGATTGACGACTGCCTCGCGCGCCCCGACCTGCTTACCTTGCCTACTTTCTCCAGCCTCCGGCGCGGCACCCGCTGGCCGTGAGGTTGGTGCCCAACGGGCCGGAGAACTGTCCTTGCGCACCTAGACGTCGCGCCTGCCAGCGAGGCGACATTCTCAGCCTCCGCCCTCGCCACTCAGGAACGGTTGTTGCTTAATCTGGGCATGGCCAGAATTCTTGTGATCGACGAATCTCAGCACCGCGCGGTTGAAATCTGCACGGGGCTGATCAAGGCTGGGCATCAGGTCGCGGCGGTCCTGCCGTCCGCTCTAGAACTCATCGAGCGCATTGAGGAGATAAAACCGGACATCATCCTGATCGAGACCGAATCCCCATCGCGCGATACGCTCGAACACCTGGGGGTCATGAATCAGACGATGCCGCATCCGGTGGTGATCTTCTCCCAGACCGGCGACAGCGAAGCCATCCGCACCGCTGTCAAAGCAGGCGTATCCGCTTATGTCGTCGATGGTTTCGACATTTCGCGCCTCAGATCGGTGATTGATGTCGCCGTTGCCCGCTTCGAGGAACATCAAGCCCTGAAAACGGCCCTGGCGCAAGCCAGCCGCCAGCTGTCGGAGCGCAAGGTCATCGAAAAGGCCAAGGGCATCCTGATGAAGTCACGCGGCATGGATGAAGAAGCCGCTTACGCTGCGCTACGCAAACTGGCCATGGAACGATCCATCCCGCTGGCTCAGGTCGCAGCCAATCTGGTGGACACGGCCCACCTGGTTCTCTGACGGTTTGGCACCATTTGTGTGCCACCTGCGTAGCCCTGCACTCGCGCGGTGCGAGTTTTCTACAGCGGCGCAGCGCCCATCACCCATGGTTGATCGAGCAAGCCACCATAAACAAGCCAGATCGCCTCTAACCAACGTGCTGGCACGCGCATTGCATTAGTCCAGTCAAAGTCGGGTCAAAGGCGGCCAGACAAAGGACAACGGCGTCCGATTCCTGCCCAGGAGAGCAGGAATCGGCGCCGTTTTTTATTGCCCTCGCCTGACGGGGGTCACAGGAGACACGAGATGACGAACAAAAGCACGCCCTCAGCCCCCATCGCTCCCCGTCGCCGCGAACTCATCCGCGCCGCTGCCGGCGCAGCACTCATAAGCAGCGTCCCCTGGGCATGGGCATCCGGTTCAACCAAACCCGAAAAGGAAGAAGTGAAAATCGGCTTCATCCCGCTCACCGACTGTGCCTCGGTCGTCATGGCCTCGGTACTCGGCATCGACAAGAAATACGGCGTGAAGATCGTGCCAACCAAGGAAGCCAGCTGGGCTGGCGTGCGCGACAAACTCGTAAATGGCGAACTTGATGCCGCCCATGTGCTTTACGGCCTGGTGTACGGCGTGCAGCTCGGTATCGGCGGCCCGAAAAAGGACATGAATGTCCTGATGACACTCAACCATAATGGTCAGGCCATCACCCTGGCCAACAAACTAAAGGACAAAGGCGCCATCGACGGCAGCAGCCTGTCCAAACTGGTGGCCAGGAAGGAACAGGACTACACCTTTGCCCAGACATTCCCCACTGGCACGCACGCCATGTGGCTCTATTACTGGCTAGCAGCCCACGGCATCCATCCGCAAAAGGACGTCAAAACCATCGTCGTGCCGCCTCCCCAGATGGTCGCCAACATGCGGGTTGGCAACATGGACGGCTTCTGTGTTGGCGAGCCCTGGAACAATCGCGCCATCATCGATGCCATCGGTTTCACGGCAGCGACGACACAGGACATCTGGGCAGACCATCCGGAGAAGGTGCTTGGCACGACAGCTGAGTGGACAGCCAAATACCCGAACACCGCGCGCGCCGTCACCGCTGCGATCATCGAAGCCGGCCAATGGATCGACGCCTCGCTTTCAAATAAACAGAAAACCGCCGAAACCATCGCCAGCAAAGCCTACGTCAACACGGACAGCAACGTCATCGTCGCGCGCATGCTCGGCAGATATACGGACGGGCTCGGCAAGAGCTGGGACGACAAAAACGCGATGAAATTCTACAACGATGGCGCCGTCGGTTTTCCCTACCTCTCGGACGGCATGTGGTTCATGACCCAGCACAAACGCTGGGGCTTGCTGAAAGAGCACCCTGACTACCTCGGCACCGCCAGGAAGGTAAACCGCATCGACATTTACCGCGACGCCGCTGCCGCCGCCAAGGTAACCGTGCCGAAAACCGAGATGCGCGAATCGAAATTGATCGACGGCGTTGTCTGGAACGGCAAGGACCCCGCCAAATATGCCGACGGATTCAAACTCAAAGGCTAAACCATGAGTACACCGACCTCGACACGCCTGGCCACACGCACCGCAGCACTACTGCGCGTGCTGTCCGCCAGCCTATTTCCACCGCTGATCAGCCTGTTGTTGCTGATCGGCATCTGGCATCTGGCTACCATGAACGGCGGCAGCATCCCCACTCCAGGAAAAACCTGGGAGGCCGCAGCCAAACTGTTCGCCGATCCGTTTTACCGCAACGGCCCGAATGACCAAGGCATTGGCTGGAACATCCTCTCGTCGCTGCAACGCGTCGCCATCGGTTTCGGATTTGCCGCGCTCATTGGGATTCCCGCCGGCTTTCTGCTCGGTCGGTTTGCCACCTTGTCGAGCATGGTAAGCCCGATCATCAGCCTGTTACGGCCGGTCTCCCCGCTGGCCTGGCTGCCCATCGGTCTGCTGGTATTCAAGAAAGCCGACCCGGCCGCCACCTGGACAATCTTCATCTGTTCGATCTGGCCGATGATCATGAACACAGCCCAGGGCGTAATGCGCGTGCCACAGGAATACCTCAACGTGGCGCGCGTGCTCAACCTGTCCGAATGGAAAGTCATCACCAAAATCCTGTTCCCCAGCGTGCTGCCTTACATGCTGACGGGAATCCGCCTGTCGATCGGCACGGCCTGGCTGGTCATCGTGGCGGCCGAGATGCTGACCGGCGGCGTCGGCATCGGCTTCTGGGTGTGGGACGAGTGGAACAACCTCAAGGTCGAACACATCATCATCGCCATTTTTGTCATCGGAATCGTTGGCCTGATTCTCGAGCAAAGCCTGCTATTCCTCGCCAAACGACTGCGCATGGAGGCCTGATCATGGACAAAGACAAATTCGTGCAAGTCGAACAGGTCGGGATGACTTTCGACACCAAACAGGGGAAATTCGTCGCCCTGCGCGACATCAATCTGACCATCACGCAGGGAGAATTCATCTCGCTCATCGGCCATTCGGGCTGCGGCAAGTCCACGCTGCTCAATCTCATCGCCGGCCTGACCCTGCCCTCCAGCGGCGCGATGATCTGTGCCGGGCGAGAAATCCCTGGCCCCGGCCCCGAGCGCGCCGTGGTCTTCCAGAACCACAGCCTCCTGCCCTGGCTGACGTGCTTCGAGAACGTCCATCTGGCCGTCGAGCGCGTTTTTTCAGCCGCGGAAAGCAAAGCCCGGCTAAAGGAACGAACCATCCAGGTGCTCGAACTGGTTGGCCTCGCGCACGCGCTGCACAAATACCCGGGTGAAATCTCGGGCGGCATGAAGCAGCGTGTCGGAATCGCTCGCGCCCTGGCCATGGCACCGAAGGTGCTACTGATGGACGAACCGTTCGGAGCGCTCGATGCGCTGACTCGTGCCCGCCTACAGGATGAATTGATGAGAATCTGCGATGCGACCCGGACGACGACCGTGATGGTCACCCACGATGTCGACGAGGCGGTACTGCTTTCCGACCGCATTGTGATGATGACCAACGGCCCGGCCGCGACCATCGGTGAAATTCTGACCGTCGACCTGCCGCGCCCGCGCGAACGTCTCGCCCTAGCCAACGATGCGAAATACATGAGCTATCGCTCGGCGGTCATCAAATTCCTCTACGCCAAGCAATCTCACCCATTGGCGGCCTGATGGAGAACATGATGAAAAAACTCAAACTAGTCATGATCGGCAATGGCATGGCCGGCTGCCGCACGCTCGAGGA
>CAZHFS010000283.1:0-4211 GCA_964531885.1 uncultured Propionivibrio sp. | reverse complement strand
TAATCCGTCCGGTTGCGCTCATGCCGGGAATGGTCATGGGTGATGATTGTTGCGTAGGTGCTGCCAGGGTTGCGCCACCCAGCGTGTCGAGTGCCGAGGTGGTATTTGTTGACGCGGTGGCTTGCGTCGAACTTGCCAGTATTTGCAGCGACTGCGATTTTAGAGCAGCAACCTGCAGGCGAAATGTTGCACTAAAGTCAGCGCCGCCTGTTTTGCCAAGGGTTTTGTCGTCAGCAGAGGTGGTTGGTGTACCAGGGCGGGGGGAGGTCAGTCCGGTAATGCGATCGGTGCTCATGGTGTCTCCTACAGCGTGCAGAGTCGTCGATCAGACCTGTGTTCGTTGGTCTGTAAAACGCTTTACGCAAGAAACGCGCCAATTTGCCGATGTGCCCGGATTGATGCCTAGTCTAGGGAGTGGTGATTTGTTGTTTGCTTGGTTGCAAACCCGCTTTTGCCGGAAAAGCGGCAAAAGCGGATCGAGGCTGGTGGTTTTTTGCCGTTCAGAAGAGTTTGAGTCCGTGTAGCAGAACGATGGCAATCGACACTGGTGTGACGTAGCGTACTGTAAAGAACACAATACGGATCAGTGACTTGTTTGCAATTGATCCGTCGTTGCTCAGTTGCTTTTCGAGTTGGGGCAGACCATAAACCCAGCCAACGAACAGGCAGATGAGAATGCCCCCGACCGGCATCAGCAGGTTCGAACTGATGAAGTCAAAGAGATCGAAGGTGTTCATCCCAAACAGTTTGAGATCTGCCGTCAGGCTGTTCGACAAGGCTGCCGGGACGCCAAACAGCGCAACGATGGCAATGGTGCATAGCGCGGCCGTTTTGCGCTGCAGTCCAAACCGTTCGGTGAGGATCGCCGCCGGAACTTCAAGAATCGAGAGCATGGCGCCGACGCTGGCGATGGCGGTAAGCACAAAAAAGAGCGTCATGAAAATCGAACCGCCGGGCATCGAGGTGAATACGGCCGGGATCGTCATGAACACCAGGGAAGGGCCGGCGGCAGGCTCGAAGCCGAACGAAAACACGGCCGGGAAGATGGCGATGCCGGCCAGCAGGGAGACAGTGAGGTCGGCAAGCATGACGCGGGTGGTGGTCACAGGAATGTTCTGATCCGCCCTGAAATAGCTGCCGTAGGTGAGCATGGTGCCCATGCCGATCGAGAGCTTGAAGAACGATAGTCCGAGCGCTGTCAGCAGTACCGCAGGGGTGATTTTGGAGAGGTCCGGAGCAAACAGGAAGGACAATCCTTCGGCTGCGGCCGGGAGCGTCAGGCTGCGTACGCAAAGTACCAACAACAGCATGAACAGCAGTGGCATCAGCTTGCGAGTCACGGCTTCAATGCCTTTGGACACGCCAAGCATGATGATGCTGCCAGTAACCCCAAGGACGACCCACTGCCAGAGCAGGGACGAGAAGGGGTCGGAGATCAGGGCGCCAAAGGTTCCTGCAGCGACTTTCGGATCGGTGGTGGCGACCTGGCCGATGATCGATTTGAAGACGTAGGCGTACACCCAGCCAGCGACTTCGGAGTAGAAGGCGAGGATCAGGATTGCGGCAGCGCACCCCATCCAGCCGATGAGAGCCCAAAATCCCTGGCGTGGCGGCGAGAGCCGTTCAAAAGTGGTGACGGAGTCGGCGCGGGCAGCGCGGCCAAGCATTGTTTCGACGATCATCACCGGCAGGCCGACAAGAAGCGTGGCAAGCAGATAGACGACAAGAAATCCTGCGCCTCCGTTGGCCCCTGTCAGTGAGGGAAATTTCCAGATGTTGCCAAGTCCGACCGCTGAGCCCAGTGTTGCGGCAAGGACGCCAAACGTGCTGGTAAATGCGTCGCGTGAAGTACGTGTCATATTCCCTCGCCAGTTGTTGAATTTTTGGTGTGTTGTGGATTGTGAAACGTTAAAGCAGCATCGGCTTTGTGTTCGTCAGGATCAGATCTTCTGGAGGAAGCGGTGGCCTGGCTCAGGTCAGTGCGCTTTAGTATCGTCCAGGTGAGCTACATCGTCATATTCACGTTGGTTGGCGACATGCCTGCGTTTGACGAGCAGCATGGCGCTGCTGACGAAAAGGCCGAAGAGCGTGATGACGACGTAGATCGACAGGTCGAGCCTGATCATCAGGAAATACAGGCCGGTCATGGCCAGGATCGACAGATTCTCGTTGAAGTTCTGTACCGCAATGGAATGTCCCGCACCCATGAGGATGTGGCCACGATGCTGGAGCAGTGCGTTCATTGGAACGACGAAGTAGCCTGAGAGGGCGCCGACAATGACCAGCAACGGGATGGCGATCCACATGTGCGAGACGAAATTCATCACCAGGACGATAATGCCCATGGCAATCCCCAGCGGGATGACAGTGACCGATTTGCGCAAGGTGATGCTACGTGCGGCAGCGACTGCGCCAGCAGCAACGCCAAGGGCTACCACGCCCTGCAGCATGCTGGATTTGGACAGGTCGAGGTTGAGCGAGACTTCGGCCCACTTGATAACAATGAATTGGAGTGTGGCTCCTGCACCCCAGAAGAGGGTGGTTACGGCAAGAGAGATCTGGCCGAGGCGGTCGCGCCAGAGCAGCATGACGCAGTGTGAAAACTCGCGGACCAGATAGAGCGGGCTGCTGTGCAGCGGCTTGTGGTCAACGCCCGTTTCGGGAATGTAGAGGTTGATCAGTGAGGCAAGAATATAGAAGGTGACGACGATGGTAAGAGCCATCTCGCCAACGGTGTCGATGCCGGTGTCTACCAGCGGCAGGTCGAAGGAGAGCAGGGATTGGGCGATCGCCGGTTGGATGAGTGCGCCACCCGTCACCACGCCGAGGATGATGGCCCCGACAGTCAGCCCTTCGATCCAGCCGTTGGCAACGACGAGTAAGCGATGCGGCAGGTATTCAGTGAGAATGCCATATTTGGCAGGCGAATACGCCGCCGCGCCAAGCCCGACGATGGCATAGGCAATCAAGGGGTGAATGTTGAAAAACATCAGCGAGCAGCCGATGATCTTGATGGTATTGCTGATGAACATTACCCGCCATTTGGGCATCGAGTCGGCAAAAGCCCCCACAAACGCGGCAAGAACGACGTAAGAGACTGTGAAGAAAGTCTTGAGTAGCGGTTCGTACTCGCTTGGTGCATTCATCTCCCGCAATGCTGCAATTGCGACAATCAGCAGGGCGTTGTCGGCCAGCGCTGAAAAAAACTGCGCCGCCATGATGATGTAAAAGCCAAAGGGCATTGCAACAACCGCTTAACCAGTTCGAAGGAGGCGAGTTTATACCATGAAAGGCGCTTGGACGGTTTGCACTTTGTGATCGCAAGGTGCGTCAGCCCCCACACAGTCGCTACGGTGTGATCGTGAGCGAACCCACAGTCGGGCGAAGATGAGGCACAATGCCGTCTGCCGGATTCCCTCGCGCCTTTGGATAGCCAATACGGCGCTCGTTATCGGCGCTCATGTTATTTTTTTCCGGTTTTGCTCAACATGCCTCGTCCGACCCAAGCCCGTATCGATCTTGCTGCGCTGCGCCACAACTGCGCGGTTGTCCGTCACCAGACGCCTGGGGCAAAAATATGGGCCGTACTCAAGGCGGATGCCTATGGCCATGGCTTGAAACGAGTCGCCAGAAATCTGGCTGCCTGTGTCGATGGCTTTGCGGTCCTTGAGCTTGCCGCAGCGGTTGCTTTGCGTGATGAAGGGCTCAAGCACCCGATCATGCTCCTTGAAGGTTGTTTCGAGACATCGGATCTAAAGGTCTGTGCCGAATACGGGTTGAGTACCGCAGTCCATAATCTTGAGCAGTTACATATGCTCGATGCGGCTCGGCTTCCGTTCCCGCTACCGGTCTACCTGAAAATCAACACCGGCATGAATCGCTTGGGGTTTACCTCGGCACAACTTCCCGCCTTACAAGCCGCGCTGGAGACGACCAAGGGAATTGGCGAAGTCGGGGTCATGACGCATTTTGCCAACGCGGATGATGCTTTGGGTGTGAACTGGCAACTCGAGCGTTTCGCCGAGATGCGCTCAGGCTGGCTTGGGCGCTTGAATGGGCCGGTTTCGTTGGCCAATTCGGCGGCAATTCTTGATCACCCGCAGACCGCGGGAGATTGGGTGCGGCCTGGGATCATGCTTTATGGAGGCAGCCCTTTTGCCGACAAGAGCGCGACCCAATGTGGCCTTCGCCCGGTGATGACGCTAACCAGC
>CAZHFS010000282.1:0-4211 GCA_964531885.1 uncultured Propionivibrio sp. | reverse complement strand
CACACTTCCAGTGCGGCCAAGACCATCGACCGGGTGGTCGACGTCTTCCCGGCGGCCGAGAAGGAAATGGTCCGCTCGATGCTCTCCGAATCGCTGCGCGCAGTGATCTCGCAGACCCTGCTCAAGACCAAGGACGGCGCCGGACGGATCGCGGCGCACGAAATCATGATCGGCACCCCGGCGATCCGCAACCTCATCCGCGAAAACAAGGTGGCGCAGATGTATTCGGCCATCCAGACCGGCGCGCAACTCGGCATGCAGACGCTCGACCAGTGCCTGCTCGATCTCGTCCGGCGCAACGCGGTCTCGGCCGCCGAGGCGCGCGGCAAAGCCGCCAACAAGGATGCCTTCCCGGGCGCCTGAGCGCCGCTCTAACCCCTTACCGATCGAACGGAGCGCGATATGGAACGCGATCAGGCCCTCAAATTCATGCACGACCTCCTGCGCCTGATGACGCAGAAAAATGGCTCGGACCTCTTCATCACCGCCAATTTTCCGCCGGCGATCAAGGTCGACGGGCGCATCATGCCGGTTTCCAACCAAGTGCTCAGCCCGCAGCACACCGCCGAACTCGCCCGTTCGATCATGAACGACCGGCAGGCAGCGGAGTTCGAGTCCAGCAAGGAATGCAACTTCGCCATTTCGCCGTCCGGTATCGGCCGTTTCCGGGTCAATGCCCTGGTGCAGCAGGGGCGCATCGCCGTCGTCCTGCGCACCATCAACATGAGCATCCCGACCATCGACGAGCTGGGCCTGCCCGTGGTCCTCAAGGACATCGCGATGAGCAAGCGCGGGCTGGTCATCCTGGTGGGCGGCACCGGCACCGGCAAGACGACCTCGCTCGCCGCGGTGGTCGACCACCGCAACCGCAACTCGCAGGGTCACATCATCACCATCGAAGACCCGATCGAGTACATCCACGATCACAAGAGCTGCATCGTCACCCAGCGCGAAGTCGGGATCGACACCGAGTCCTGGGGCGCGGCGCTCAAGAACACCCTGCGCCAGGCCCCCGATGTCATCCTGATGGGCGAAATCCGTGACCGCGAAACCATGGACTATGCCGTCGCCTTCGCTGAAACCGGCCATCTGTGTCTGGCGACGCTGCACGCCAACAGCACCAACCAGGCCATCGACCGGATCATCAACTTCTTCCCCGAAGAACGCCGCCAGCAGTTGCTGATGGATCTCTCGCTCAACCTCCGCGCCATGGTCTCCCAGCGCCTGCTGCCCAAAAAGGACGGCAAGGGCCGGGTGGCGGCCATCGAGATCATGCTCAATTCGCCGCTCATTTCCGACCTCATCTTCAAGGGCGAGGTGCACGAGATCAAGGAAGTGATGAAACGCTCGCGCGAGCTCGGCATGCAGACTTTCGACCAGGCCCTGTTCGACCTCTACGAAGCCGGCCGGGTGAGCTACGAAGATGCACTGCGCAACGCTGACTCGATCAACGACCTGCGCCTGCAGATCAAGCTGCACAGCAAACTGGCCAAGGATCGGGACCTCAACACGGGAATTGGACACCTCGAAGTCGTCTGACCCGCCCCCACCGACGCAGCAAAACCACGCGAACCATTCTCATTACGGGCTGTCTTATATAAGTCACGCCCGTTTTTGCTGCACTGCAACATTGACGATGTTGCATTTTCTGCAGCATCTTGTTCCTCCGGCGCAAGACCACATCAAACCCAATGAAATCAGCGCTCACAGGCAAAAAGCATTAATGCTGAAAATGCTGAAAGCATACATCGCAAGGCTGTTTTTTTACGATGTAAAATCACATTTCGCACTGTAGTACACCAAACCACAAAAAACCCCGCCTACAATAAGGACTTGTCTGGCGCTGTTGACCCCGTGCCTCACCCGGGTGCCGGCAGCATTCGCAACCCAACCGCGGAGTGGTTTATGTTTGAAGTGCGCATTCATGGCCGAGGAGGCCAGGGTGTGGTGACCGCAACAGAGATGTTGTCGATCGCCGCTTTTCAGGAGGGGCGGCACGCCCAGGCTTTCCCCAGTTTCGGTTCAGAGCGCACGGGCGCACCGGTCGTCGCCTTTTGCCGCATCGACGACAAGGAGATCCGCTCGCGCGAACCCATCATGAAGCCCGACGCGCTGATCGTCCAGGACCCCACCCTGCTGCGCCAGATCGACGTGTTTGCCGGGCTCAAGCAGGATGGCTACGTACTGATCAACACCAAGGGCACTTTCGAGGAACTTGGCCTTGGCGACATCGCCGCCAACTGGCCCGCCAACCGCCTGTGCACCCTGCCGGCCACCGACCTCGCACTCAAGCATGTCGGTCGCCCGGTCCCCAACGTCCCGCTGCTGGCTGGTTTCGCCGCCCTCTCCGGCCTGATCCAGCTCGAATCGATTCGCCAGGCGATCGAAACCAAATTCTCCGGCAAGGTTGCTCAAGGCAACTTCGCCGCCGCGACCGAAGCCTATGAAATGGTTCGTGCCCGCATCGAGAACCTGTGCAAGGAGACAGCCAATGCTTAAACAGATCGAAGGCTCCCACGCCGTCGCAGAAGCCGTCGCCCTGTGCCGGCCCGAGGTCATCTGCGCCTACCCGATTTCCCCGCAGACGCACATCGTCGAAGGCATCGGCGAGATGGTCAAGGCCGGTGAAATCGACAACTGCGAGTTCATCAACGTCGAGTCCGAATTTGCCGCCATGAGCGTGGCCATCGGCTCCTCTGCCGCCGGTGCTCGCACCTATACGGCCACTGCCTCGCAGGGCCTCCTGTACATGGTCGAAGCGGTTTATAACGCCTCCGGCCTTGGCCTGCCGATCGTGATGACGGTGGCCAACCGCGCGCTCGGTGCGCCGATCAACATCTGGAACGACCACTCGGACTCGATCTCGCAGCGCGACAGCGGCTGGATCCAGATCTTCGCCGAAACCAACCAGGAAGCCCTCGACCTGCATATCCAGGCCTTCAAGCTCGCCGAAGCGCTGAGCATGCCGGTCATGGTGTGTATGGACGGCTTCATCCTGACCCACGCCTATGAGCGCGTCGACATGCCGACACAGGAACAGGTCGACGCCTTCCTGCCGCCGTACGAGCCACGCCAAGTGCTGGACACCAACGACCCCGTCTCGATCGGCGCCATGGTCGGCCCCGAGGCTTTCATGGAAGTCCGTTACCTCGCGCACGAAAAGCAGATGCAAGCGCTGGAAATGATTCCGCAGCTGGCCGAGGAGTTCAAAGCCGGTTTCGGCCGCGACTCGGGCGGTCTCGTCCGCGGCTACCGCATGGACGACGCCGAGACAGTCATCGTCGCTATGGGTTCGGTACTCGGCACGATCAAGGACACCGTTGATGAAATGCGCGAAGCCGGACACAAGGTCGGCGTGCTTGGCGTCATCTCCTTCCGCCCCTTCCCGCTGGAAGCCGTGCGCCAGGCACTGACTGGCGCCAAGCGCGTCGTCGTGCTGGAGAAGACCTTTGCCGTCGGCATTGGCGGCATCCTGGCCACTGACATCCGCACCGCCATGGACGGGATCGACATTCACCACTACACCGTGGTCGCCGGTCTGGGCGGACGTCCGATCACCAAGAAATCGCTGCATGAAGTGTTTGCCAAGGCACTCGGCGACGAATTGCCGCCGCTGACCTTCCTCGACCTCGACTGGAACGTCGTCAACAAGCAGCTTGAGCGTGAACGCCAGCGCCGTCGTTCGGGCCCGGCCGCCGAGAACATCCTGCGTGACGTCGGCAGCAGC
The DNA here is from genome assembly GCA_964531885.1 of uncultured Propionivibrio sp. Lineage (GTDB taxonomy): Bacteria > Pseudomonadota > Gammaproteobacteria > Burkholderiales > Rhodocyclaceae > Propionivibrio. The sequence goes on along the minus strand of CAZHFS010000282.1, from coordinate 484 downwards.
CACGTTGCCCAGCACAGCTAAAAGGACAAGAGCATGAGCTTTCAACCCGTCAAGTTCTACCAGACCGGCACGTTCACCGTCGGCAACCGCCTGCTCGACCAGAACCAGCGCAGCGTGCAGGCAAACATGGAGCGCACCAACTCGCTCAACTCCGGCCACCGCGCCTGCCAGGGCTGTGGCGAAGCGCTCGGCGCACGTTACGCCGTCGATGCGGCGATGCACGCCACCAACAACCAGCTGATCGCCGCCAACGCCACCGGCTGCCTGGAAGTCTTCTCGACGCCGTACCCCGAAACCTCGTGGCAGATCCCGTGGATCCATTCGCTGTTCGGCAATGCCCCGGCCGTGGCCACCGGCATCGCTGCGGCCATGAAGGTCAAGCGCCAGAAAGGGCTCGTTGGCGACGTGCGTGTCCTCGCCCAGGGCGGTGACGGCGGCACCACCGACATCGGCTTCGGCTGCCTCTCGGGGATGTTCGAGCGTA
>CAZHFS010000281.1:0-4227 GCA_964531885.1 uncultured Propionivibrio sp. | reverse complement strand
CCGGTCTCTGGAGCTTCCGGCGAGTCGAGCACCGTCACCCGGTTTTCGATGGTAATGTCCTGATCCACGACGTCCTGGTCGCGCGCAAGGGTCTTTGATTTCATGCTCGATCAAACGCTGGCCCAGCTGATGCAGCGCCTGTTGGAGAGGGAAGCCCAATCTACTCCCCTTAGCGCAACGGCGCGCCGGCTGCTTGATGATCTTGGGATTGGTCGCGTCCAGGGCAAGACCATGTACCTGAGCGAACGCGACCACCAGGAAATGCGAGAACTCCTTCTGGCCCGCGGTTACTCAACTACCCGTGCGCCCCTGAAAGACATGTCTCGCAGCGAGAGGCTGGCCGAGGCGTCCCCAAATGAGAAGGCCGGCGGCGGCGCAGTGAAGACTGGGCGGGTGTCCATCAAGGCCCTCCCCGGCAAGACACTCAACATCGCTGGGCGAACACTACCTCTGCCGGATGGGTGCCATGTCGATATCGACTGGCGCAGAATTTCCCAAGACGTTGCGCACGACGCCATCATCCTTGTCGAGAATTACGAGGTATTCGACCAGGTGCATCGGTTGCACCTCGAGCTTCCGCCAGCGTACGCCAATGCCTTGGTCTTATACCGAGGCGACAGAACAGAAAGCCGGCTGGACAACGTAAAGGCATTTCTCGAAGCGACCTTTCTGCCTGTAATCGCGTTTCCCGATATCGACCCGAAGGGCCTTCACATCGCCGGAACATGCCCGCGCCTGGCTGGGATACTTGCCCCTGATGAAGTTGAACTCGGGCGAACATTGGGTGCGTCAGCGACCGCCCGACATGACTTGTACAGGAACCAACTTCCAGGCGTTGAGGGCTATCTTCGCGCTGTTGCCGAAGACTCGCCCGTAGCAGCGTTATGGTCGCTCGTGCAGGAGCATCGCGCAGGAGCGGTGCAAGAACGTTGGCTCGCCGAGAAAATCCCCTGCGTATTGTGGACGGGGAATCCCTGAAACAAACATCAGCTCTTGGCGAGCTTTAACGGCGAGCCGTCACGATACGCCTGGATTTGGTTACGACCACGTTTTTTGGCCTGGAGCAGCGCATCCTCAACCTGAATGAGCAGCGACCATCCCTCGCCTCCCTTATCGGGCTCCATGGTCGCCAGGCCGATACTGACAGTGACCCGCGTCGAGATCGACGATGCGGCATGGGGAATGGCATAGCTGTCCACCGTGGCTTTGATCCGTTCCGCAACAAGGCGGGCGCCGTCCAGGGTGGTGTTGGGTAGAAGGGCGACCAGCTCCTCTCCTCCGAAGCGGGCAACAATGTCCGTCGGTCGAAACAGCCCCTCACGCATCGCCCGGGCGACGCTGCGCAAGCAGTTATCGCCTTCCAGGTGTCCGTATGCTTCGTTGTATTGCCTGAGAAAGTCGACATCGACCATCAACAGGGAAATGGGCTGCTTATTGCGCCGCGCCAGGCGCCACTCGGTCTTGACCCGCTCGTCGAAGTAGGCCCGATTTGAGATGCCAAGCACGCCGTCCATACGGGACAGCATCTCCAGCCGCTGATTGCACGTCTCCAGCTCGCGCGTCCGCTCCATAACTCGAGCTTCAAGCAACTGGTTCGACTTGACCAGGTACTCGATCTGCTCGGCCATGACCTGGTGCAAGTGCCGCCCCGCCGCCCGAATGGAGTTGGTGCGGTCGATGGAAGCCTCGACCGCCTCATAGGCTTCGCTCGGGCTTTCCCCGGCCTGAATGCGCTTGATCTGGCGGACAAGCGACTGGTCCTCATCAAGGATATGGAATCGGATCCAGGCGACAAGAAATTCGAGGAGAACGCTGGCAGGCGACGTTATCGTGTGGCGCGCATCCCAGATGTTGTTCAGCTGCTCTATGAATCGCTGGTGGTCGGTGAAGTGCTGGCCAAAATGGCGGGTGTCCACCCCGATCTCGCGCATCATCTTTTCTTCGTCTGCGAAGTGGTTCGACGCGAATTCGAACGTCCGGGTGACAACAGTATGGAAGTGCTCGGCAGCCTCTGTTCCCTCGGCGTCGAGGTTGGAGGACAACTCGTTGATCAGATCCACAAGAAGGCGGTGCTGATCATCAAAAACGTCCAGGCCGCTCTCGAAATCCTCCGCCCAAGCCAACTTCATCGCTCTCATAACTCTTTCCCGTTCTGGCCGGCTTCGTCTGTTGCGTCCGGCTCTATTCGGCCATCCTGGCCATCACTACCGCATATCTTTGCAATCTACACCATTTCGTCCATTTCTTCGTCTAAGCCCCTATTTCCAGCTGTGTTTCCGCATTGATTGGGTGCCCGGACCACGGAAGAATGGCGCCTACTCTTTGAGGGACCAACATGCAGTACCCGACTATCGATGCAACCCTGGTTGCTGAACAGGACTTCCGCATCTCCCTGAACTTTGTCCTGCGCGGACCTGCTCCTGAAGGAACCTTTCTCGCGGCCCTGGAAAGCGACGGGGAAACGGGCTATTTCTACGCCCTCGACTCTTCCCGAGGTCAGCCGTTCCAGGACGGGTGCCTAATCTGGAACCAGGCGTCCGCAGAGGACAAGCCCTACACGGCCAAGATCTACTGGAGCAAGGACAACACCAAGGTCCTGCTCACCATAAACGACTTCCCGAACGCAATCTTTGATTTCACCCAACGTTCTGGCTGCTGCCGTACCGGATACCCTCCCCAGTTGGGGCCCACCTGGTCGCCAAATGGGCACGAATGGCAGGAGGCCATGCTTTCGGACTTCCTGCCCCCCACGCCCTGGGCGGCTCTGGCCGACGAGCTCGAAGAGCTGTGCAGCATCGACGCGCGCTTCGAAAACACCGATCCGATCCTGATCGTCGATACCTGTCCGAGTGCCTTCCTCGGCAACCCCGCCAAGGCAGAGCAACTGTTCTCCGTAATCGGGGAGAAGCTGCCGGACGGCGCCGAGTTCGGATTCTATTCGGCCGGTGAGCGGCTGATCATCGTGGCCACCGCCGATGCAGCCCTGCGCGAAGCCGTGGCCACCGAGCGCGGCTACGTCTCCCAGGCGATGTAAGCCATGTGGGGGAAGATCAAGGAGGCCGCGATAGCCCTCTTGGGTCAACAAAGCGTGACGTTTGCTGAAACGCCAGAAACCCTGGTTGGAGAAGCTGTCAGCGTTGCCGGCCTCGCTGACCCGGCCATGATGGAATTCCTCGAGGTCATCCACGACAACATGCCCAAGGGGTGTGTCTTCAGCCTCTACAACCGCAAACCGCGCGTCGTGTTCATTGCCGGCGTATCGAGGGATGCGATCTCGGAAGTCGAACAGGTGCATGGGCTTAGGATCGCAGCATGACCGTCATGGACACCGAAAATGCGCTGTTCCAGGCCAAGCGAACCGCCCTCGCCTTTTCACTGATCCTGCTGCCCGGGACGGTACTGCACCTGATCACGGGCTATCCCCTTTTTGAGGCCATCTCGGCAACCTCGATCTGGCTCGTTCCGGGCCTCACCTACATCTTCCTGAACTGCCGCACGCCGGCGACCATTCAACGACTCCTCGTATTTTTGCTGCCTTTCGGCCGCATGCATTCTTCGGGGATCGTGGCCTTCTGCTGGCTTTGGCCACTCTCAATTCCCTTGTTCCGCAGGTTCAACCGCCGCCTTGATTCCGGACGCCGGCAATGAAGTATTTCGTCTCATACGCCTACTTTGTTAAGAACGGGGCGCACGGCTTCGGCAACATTGGCATGGAACGCTCCTGGCCCATTTCCGGCCCCGAAGACATCGAGGACTTGACCTCTCAAATCACCGATGCGGTAAGCCGAGCCATGGGCAAGAGCCTCACCCTGACCATCATGGGCTGGCAGCAGTTCGAGCCTGACGTCGAGCGGATTCGTGCCGGCGAGAGCGACGAATCCAACGTCATCCAACTGTGCCCACCAGCCCCAAAGAATTGAAGGAAAACCATGACCAAAATAGCTGCCGCGCTGCTGCTGACCATCCTCTCCGTTACCGCGTCCGCCCAGACAAACCTTGAGCAGTATCTTCACCAGCACCAAATCAAGCCGCAAGGGCAATCGGGCGGCGTTGCCGTCCAGACTTCCCTTGGGGACCCGGAAAAGCAGGCCGATGCCTTCTCCCGGATCTACGCCACCTTTTGCCTCAAGCACATCAACGAGCTGGAGAAACTGCGCCAGCGCATGACGTCTGCCCCCCAAGTGCCGAAGGAGAAAGCGGTCAACTTCCTTCAGGGCTATGAGGGCG
>CAZHFS010000280.1:0-4238 GCA_964531885.1 uncultured Propionivibrio sp. | reverse complement strand
AAGGTGATGTCCGCGCCGTCTTCGACAAAAGCGGCGGCTCGCTCCATGGCCGCGGAAAACCCCAAGGTGGCGCGCGCATCGGTGCGCGCCACGATCAGAAAATTGGAATCCTGACGGGCATCGACCGCCGCCTTGATGCGGCTGCGCGCCTCCTCAAGCGACACCACCTCCTTGCCGGCAAAATGCCCGCAACGTTTGGGGCTGACCTGATCTTCAAGCTGGATCGCGCTTGCCCCGGCACGCTCCAGCGTACGCACCGTATGCCTAACGTTGAGCGCGTTGCCAAACCCGGTATCGGCATCGACAACGATCGGCAACTCCGTCGCATCGCGGATCGTCGCCGTGTGCTGGGCAATTTCCGGCAAGCTGATGAACCCCAGATCGGGCATCCCGAGATAGGTATTGCTCAGCCCGGCGCCGGAAAGATAAATGGCCTCAAAGCCCTGATCGGCAATCACCCGCGCAGCAAGGGCATTGGCCGCCCCCGGCATGAGCAGCGCCCGGCCCGTTTGCAGGCGGGCACGGAAGGCCTGGTTGATTTCATGATTCAGCATGGGCAAAACAATCCAAAACAGCCTGCGCCATGCCGTGCGCGTGAAACCGCACCGGCAGACAAGGCCATAGGTAGAACGGACAGGCGCCTGCCACTATGCCAGCCGGAAGAAGGCCTGTCGACCAGCGCCGGGATGCTGCGATCCGCCACCGGGGTAATCACCGAGACATTGCACACGACCTGCTTGCAGGCTTCGGACGGTTCCTGCACGGCGAACAAAAGTCCGCAACGACGGCATACTCCGCCAAAAGGGTAACGAAGGCACAGCCCGCATTGGCTTACACGACGCTCTCGATCATCCCGACGCTCTCCCGAGCGCTGATCTCACTCGCCAGGCAGGCGGCAAATGCCTCGGCCAAGGGTGAGAGCCGCCCATCACGCGCGCGGATGATGCCGAACTCGAACCAGCGTTCCGGATTGAGCGGCCTCAGGACAACCTCCGGCGTCAAAAAAGCCTGCGCGCTCAGACGATCGATGAGGGTAAGCCCGGCCCCGTCGAGCACCAACCGGGTCGCCATCTGCGAGGACGAGGTCTGCACCCGGTAGGTCGGCTGCACGCCGCAACTGGCAAAAATTTCATCAATCTGCTCTCGGAACTGCAGGCCCGGCATCTGGGCGATCAGGCGTTCGCCGATCAAGTCGGCGCAGTCCACCTCGGCCTTGGCCGCCAGACGATGCGTCGCCGGCATCAGTACGCCAACCCGTACCCGCACCAGCGACCGCCCGACGGCTGCCCGATGGATCACCGGCGTGCCGCCGACCCCGAGGTCGTACTCCTTACCGACGATCCACTGCTCCATGTCGCGCCGGTTCTTGAGGTCGAGCGACACCTGCACGTCGGGATAACGCCGGCCGAATTCGGCCACCGCCGGGCACACCAAACTCATCGCCACCCGAGGCATGGTCACCAGACGCAGGCGTTGCATGCCGCTATTGCGGATTTCGCTGGCAATGCGCGGAATCTCGTCGAGATTGGCCAGGATACGCCCCGCCTCCTGCAAAAATGCCGCCCCCTGGGCCGTGAGCACCATACGCCGCCCTTCGCGCAGGAACAGGGTGAGCTTGAGCTCGCTTTCGAGCAGGGCGATCAGCCGGCTGACCGCTGGTTGGCTCAGGCACAGGGTTTTGGCCGCCGCATTGACCGACCCTTCGCTGACCACGAGGCGAAACGCTCGCAAGGCCTTGATGTTCATTCAATCATCCGTTTTTGTTATCGATTAATAGAGTTTATGCATATAGCTGATTAATAAGCCAATGCTATATTTTTTTCGCCTCGATTCCAACCCTCGAACGATCAAAAATGACCACCACCGAAACCTGCTCCACAGCCCCCCTCCCAGACCGCAAAAGCCTTCTGCTCGCGCATGGCCACCTGAGCTACCGTGCACGCGGCACAGGCCCGACCATCGTTTTCCTGCACGGCCTGCTCGGCAATGCGAAGAGCTGGACCTACCAATTTCAGGACACGCGCTTCTCTGAAAATTACCGCCTGATCGCCTGGGACGCGCCCGGTTTCGGCGAATCCGACTTCGTCCCCGCCGAAATCGACGCCTACGTGGCGGCGCTGGCCGAGTTCATCGCCCGACTTGCCGATGGGCCGGTCTATCTCGTCGGCCACTCGATGGGTGGCACCCTGGCGCAGCGTTATGCCGTCCGACACCCCGAGTGCGTACGTCGCCTGATTCTCTCCTGCACCCACCCCGGTTATGCCGACCCGGACAGCGCGCCGATGTCGGAAAAATTCGAAAACCGCATGCGCGAGTTCGCTGAACTCGGCCCCAAAACCTACGGCGAACGCCGGGCGCGCGACCTCTTGCCCGAGACCTGCACGCCAGAAACCATCGCCCTGGCCGCCGAAGTCGCCGGTGAAGTGCGTCCGGAAGGACTGCGCCGCGCCACCCGCATGCTGCAACTGGCCAACAACCGCCCGCTGCTGCCCCAACTCAAGGTCCCGACGCTGATCCTGACTGGAGGAGCCGATCGCGTTGTCCAGCCCTGGCTGCGCAACGATCTCCTCTCGCTGACGCCGCACGAGGCGCACATCGAAATGCCGGGCCTCGGCCACGGCCCCTACTTCGAAGCCCCGGCGTATTACAACGGACTGATTGCCGATTTCCTGCGGCGCGCCTGACAACTTGAACATCTTCCGGAGGGTAATCCCATGCTCAGCCTGATCCTTGGCCTCGCGATCACCGCCATCGCGGCCCGCCTGATCATCCGCAACTATCACCCGCAGACCGTCTTGCTTGTCGCCGGCCTGACCCTGCTTACGCTGACGGTCGTTTTTTTCCCTGAACAGTCGATCCTTTACCAGAAGTCCAAGAGCATCGGCTGGACAGGTTTTGACATCTTTGCCTTCGTCAAAAACTCGCTGACCACCCAGATCGCCGGCATTGGGCTGATCATCATGGCCTCCGCCGGTTTTTCCGAATACATGGATCACATCGGCGCCACCCGCGCCATGGTCCGCCTGTGCGTCAAACCGCTGTCCGTCTTCAAGGCCCCCTACGTCCTGCTCGCCGCCGGTTACGTCCTCGGGCAATTGCTGCACATCGCCATCCCCAGCGCGGCCGGCCTCGCCATGCTGCTCTTGGTCACCCTGTTCCCGCTGATGGTCTCGATCGGCGTGAGCAAGCCAGCCGCCGCCGCCATGATCGGCCTGAGCGGCTTCATGGATCTTGGCCCGGCGGTCGGCACCGCCAACCTCGCGGCCAAGACCGCAGGCATCCCGACCGCCGTATACTTCGTCAAGCACCAGATCCCCGTCGCCATCGGGGTCATCCTTGTCGTCACCTTGCTAGTCTATTTCACGGGGCGCTATTTCGACCGCAAGGCCGGACACGTGGTCAGCCCACAGGAATTCTCGGCGGAAGGCAATGAAGAGAAGGACAAGGCACCCGCCTTCTACGCGCTGATTCCCCTGTTGCCGATTGCCCTGATCGTAGTGTTCAGCCCTTTGATGATCGACTCAATCGCCATGGACGTGGTCACCGCCATGGTCATCGGCGCCTGTACCGCTCTGGCTTGCGAACTGATCGTGAAGCGCGACGTGCCACTTGCCTTCAAGGGTTTCCAGGCCTACTTCGCGGGCGTTGGCAGCGCCTTTACCAGCATCGTTTCCCTGCTCGTCTGTGCGGACGTCTTCGCGCAGGGCCTGCAGGCGCTCGGCACCGTGAATACCCTGATCGGGCTTACCCAGCAAGCCGGCTTCGGGTTCAACGCCATGTCGGTGGCCATGACCCTGATGGTCTGCGTTACCGGAGTCATCACCGGTTCAGGCGTTGCCGCCTTCTTCGCCTTCAACGGGCTGGCACCGGCAATCGCCGCCAAATATGGTGTCAGCGCCGTGACCATGATCCTGCCGATGCAACTCATGGCCGGCATGGGACGCTCGATTTCGCCCGTCGCCGGCGTCATCATCGCGGTAAGCAAGACGGCTGGCTGCTCGCCGTTCGAGATTGTCCGCCGTACCGCAATCCCGGCGATCGGCGGAATCATCACCATGCTGATCCTGAACTACCTGCTCAACGGCCAGGCCTGAGCCAAGCCTCGCCAAGGAATCCCTTATGATCAGACTCCGCTCCCTGCTCCTTGCCGCCATGCTCGCCTTGCCCCTCCTTGCGGGTAATGCCAGCGCCACCCCGCTCCCCTTTGGCAAGAGCGACTTTTCTTTCGAAGATCCGAA
>CAZHFS010000279.1:0-4248 GCA_964531885.1 uncultured Propionivibrio sp. | reverse complement strand
AGTTTGCATCGACGCTGGGTAGATGCCGTTTTACAGCACGTCCTGGGATAGTTGACCAATCGACCTCATCGATGAGGTCAATATGACGCAGAAGTGAGCGCTCAAATCCCTCGATTGCAGTACGGTGTGTCGCTTGATCGCTAGCCAATTGTCGTCGAAGGACGTTTCGATAAGCGTCGGCGCGCGCTTCTGTGCCCAGTGCTACGAAATCAGAGAAATACAGCGGTGCAAGCTGCTTGCGAATGATGCCGATATAGTTGCTGATGGTGCCCGGCGCGAGGTTGCGAACCTTTAGCCCGCCGAGTTCAAGCAGATCTCGGGCATAGCACAGTAATCCATGCGCGAAACAGCGATGGTGTCCCTCAGTATCGCCGGCTTTAATGTACAGCTGTTCGAGCTGTCCTTCTGTTGTCCGTAGGGCTGTCTTTGCCTTGGAGAGGTAGGAACGTATGCCCTGATCCTCGCGGGCGGCCGGGGCTCCCTTTCTGCGAAGTTGCTTGGGGTCCCAGCGGATTGCGAACGAGATTTCTTCGATGATCTCTTGTAGAGCGAGTTGTTGAATGGTGCCAGCTTGTGTGGGTGGCGTTATTTTAGGAATCGAAAGAGGAATAGTCGCGCGCGGGGCCGGATGACGCTTACCTGACATCAGTCGCAACCATGGCTCGTCAGCAAGCGGTGTGTTTGGAATATGTCCCTGCGCAACAGCTGCCACGTCCGGGCCAAAGTAGCGAATATGTGCCGCACGTACAAGGCGCTCTAGGTGTGCCAGTGAAGAGTCTGATGCAGCGTCTAGACTGAGTGTGCGCCGGACTAAACCGGGAGAAACTCTCGTGTTTTCAGGAAAAGGTAAGAAGCCATATTCAACAAATCGGCGTAGCACGCCTTCCGTAACCGGGTCTGCGATCCATCGATAGGTTGAGCGTAGATCAAAACGGAAGACGTATAACTCTCCGCATCGCTGAATCGGTGAGGTGAGGGCTGTGACGAATGCATCCCAATACTCCTTGCGCGCAAGCCCTCCGAACAATGCACTCGAACAAAGCACCAGGGCTGCTGCGGTATTCGGAGGCATATTGAATGCTTCGGTTTCGATAACAGTTCGTTTGATCTCGTCACTTAATCGTTTGAGGCATCGGCGATATTCGCGTAGATCGCTGAATGTTCCGGCTTGCAGTGAGCCTTCGGTGAGCGAGAACTCCTGTGACAAGGGCAACCGAGGTTGGCGAAGGTTGTGAAGGTGGCAGTAGCGCTGGAAGCCACGTACGAAGTAACTGAGGAAGGCTTGTGCTTTGTGCACAGGCATTCGCCCCTTGTCGATATCAGCGGCATCTTCCGAAGGCGTGGGATCAAGAAAATCAAGCAGCGCAATTGTGACCGCATCTTCATCAATTTCGGCGACAGGGGCGTTGTTTGCAATTGCAGGGTCAATTCGATCAAGCACAGCTTTCAGTGATCGAGCAGACCGATACAAAAGGCGTTGTTCAAGCCATGCGTCACGCTCAGGGCCAAGCTGCGGACGGATCCGTGCTGGCCGTTCTATCCTCCAGGGAGGTGCAAGGGAGAGTAGGTTAAAAGCCAAGCGATCTGAGGTGCTCATCAATCACATCCGTCCACTCGTGAAGTCCATCCCATTGCAGCTTGGCATTCCATGGCATATCTGTTGCCCCATGCGGGGGGTGGTGTCCCAAGGTGCGCCTGAGCCAACTGCTTGGACAGCCGAGATCCGACAGTCTCGAACGAAACAAATGTCGGAACATGTCGTCGGGCCAGACCCAGTTTTCAGCAAATCCTGGCACCAATTGCTTGAGAGCAGTGATCGTGGGAGCGATGTAGTTGCCATCGCCGCTTCGGAGCATAACTAAGGGAGTATCTTCGCCTTGGTTGCGAGGGAGTAGTTGCTTCGTTTTGGCCCAACGCTCCAATTCGGTTGCTTGTGCGATAAAACGTGTTGTCAGAGGGACGAGTCGGGTCGAACGGTAAGACAAAGCATCTTTTTCCGACACAATCGCAGCGCGATCTATGAAAGAAACGTCTGACTTACTAGGAAGCACAGTGCCGGTTGGTCGGCTTCCTGTTCCCGCTAAGTACATCAGAGTTAGGAGTGAGACGCGGGTGTTGTAGGTGTCGATAATACGTTGCCGTTCGGAACGGCCTCTGCCCAGCTCAGCCTTTTCTTGCAGTGAATCGATCAGCGCACGTATGGCGCCAACATCCGCACGGAAGCTGTAACCAAAATATTGATGGGGGACAGGTGGTGCAGTGGACCATCCATCATCCAGCACATCGAGGTTTAATACCGTTGCTATTTGCTCGATGGCAGAGCGAACCCGTTGCACGACTAATTTTGTGTCTGGAGAGAAGTAATGAATTCCGGCGTTACGGTGGGCGTGTGACTGCAGTCCTAGAAGCATCATGAAAGCGTCGTCGGCCGGTTCGTGTTCAAGCTCGTACTCAAATATTCGTGTGATACGTCGAAGGGATACCGGTTGCGCGGTTTCGCGGCGGAGATCTCGCAGCCTCTTTTCAATGTTACGTAACACCAGAGTGCCCTCACCAGATGAGGCGATTGATGCGAGCATCTGGCCGAATCGTCTGGGTAGAGGGAGGTTAAGTTGATGGCTGACTCCTGCAAAACCAGGTCCTTCGTGTTGGCGCGCGAACTCGGGTACGTCTGGCAGAAAACGGCTGATCCAGGTGTTGTGCTGCTGGCATTTGATGTGGCAATTCGGATCCTGATTGTTCGTTTGAAGAAGGTGCGTGCCCAGACGTCCAATCAGCAGTGCTGCGTGCAGGGCAGTCTGTTCTGCACGATTCCATTTATTGGCTCGCCGAACTAACTCGAATTGTGTTTCGAGGAACGGCAGATGTTGCTCGGCCGGCGTATGGTATTCGCGGCGTTGTGCTACCGCAGCTACCCCAATGTTTCGGATAAGACGAGAAAGTCGCTCTCGGGGGGTGGCTGGAGGTACTGGTGTTTTTTTCGTTGTGCAGAGTGCTGATAGGGCGGTGGCGTTCTCGTTATGTAGTGTTTCGGTGCGCAAAGGGGGAAGATTGGCCAAGAGCCCAGCAGTATCTTTGATTACTATGGCCAGTCGGAGCGGTCTTGTCTCCTCGGCAGTAAGGCAATCGGCAAGCAGGAGCATCCGTACTATTGGCGATTTCTGTTGCTGGCGAAGCACGAAAGAGATGGGAATGTGCTGACGGAGAGCTTGGGACAAAGAGTCGATGGCAGTAGGGTCGGGGTCGATTAGCAGCCTGGTCAGAAGGGCCTCGCGCAGCGTTTCGCGCCACCATGGCTCGAGCGTTTGCTGGAGAGGTAATGCCCGGTACGCTGGATCCAGATAGGTTTTTACCGCGTCAATCGATGCGAAGTCGTTCCGACTGAGGTCGGCGTTTTCAGGCAGCAGTCGGATAATACTGCGCACGACGTCCCTTGCGCCGAGCAGCGTCTCTGAATCGCAGTAATCACAGACGTTAGTAAGCGCAGGTTCGCATGCAAAGGCGACTGCCCCGAGTTCGTGGCAGTCGTGTGGGACTCGAAGTGCTACGAGTAGTGGTTCAGGATTCTCGTGAAATCGTCTTAAGTGAGTGCTGAGATTGTCAATGCGATTATTCACATGATCTTCCCGGTGTTGCCAGCCTAAAAATTAGTTGGCTCGACGTGTGCAGGCAGGGGTCATACCAGGTAGGAGGTGGGTGTGCCTATGGTATATTAAATGTTGGAGATGAGACAAAAAGTTATCTCATGTCGGTGTTAATTGTTGCTTTTATGTCTCGTTGCGCATTATTTATAATCTATACAAAACAGAGTGTTGTGATTTTTGTGCCTGGTTAGTGTTGTTTATATCTATTAATAACGACGAGAGATACATGCCCTCCGAAGGCAAGGGTCGGACGTTCGAATCGTCTCGGGCGCGCCAATTTAAAACAGAGAAACTAGCCGTTTGCTCGGTTGGTTTTTGTTATTGGCAGCGCGCCCGTAGCTCAGTTGGATAGAGTACTTGGCTACGAACCAAGGGGTCGGGCGTTCGAATCGCTCCGGGCGCGCCAAGCACATGAAGGCACTTCTGCGGAAGTGCCTTTTTTTGTCCTCGATTCGATATTGCCCTCTGTTAACCAGGACAGTCAGCCGGTTGTCTCGGTGTTACCTCGGCCTGAGTGGTGTATGGCGCTGTCAGTTCGTTGATGCCCCGCCGGCCAGCCGAGCGGCTGGCCGGGGTCTCGGCGATTACTCGACCGGGTACCAGT
>CAZHFS010000278.1:0-4282 GCA_964531885.1 uncultured Propionivibrio sp. | reverse complement strand
CCGCACCATTGGGGTACCGGGTGGTCTTCGGCTTCAACTGTTCGGCAATCCCCATGCTGGCGAACAATTTGTCGAGATAGAGCCCCGAAGACGCCGTGTTGTAAACCAGAGACTCTGCCTCGAGCAGCGCTTTTTTCAAGGATTCGACGTTGCTCACATCCGGTGCCTCCGCACTGCGGCGCACGGCAATCCCCGCGCCGACACGTCCGACAGCGCTTCGCCCTTGGCCCTGCACTTTGCCTTCTCTCACCGCTTGTTCGATCACGGCCGGCGGTGAAATGAGAATGTCGTAAACCTCGCCATCGGCAAGCCGCTTGGCGATCTGCGGGGCGGTATTGAAACGGATGACGAGGTCGTGTCCCAGTTCACGTTTTACGAGTGCCGCAAAGGCATGCACCCCCGGCTCGACCGCGCCCGCACTCAGCACACTGACTTCAGCGGCCTGCGCCCACGGCAGGCAAAACAGGGAAAAAACTCCTAGCCAGAAATATCGCATCGACATCTCCTTTCGCAGATACCCGGATTTTCATCAGACGAAGCAGTCGCTCACCAGAGCGTCACCAGCTTACCATCGATCAAACGGTAGCCGCGCATGGCCATGGCACGTGCTTCGGATTCATCGTGCGTAACCAGCAAGGTGGTCATTTTCGCCGCGTCCAGACGCTGACGGAATTCATCGCGCAGGCTGCTGCGCAGTTCGGCATCGAGTGCCGAAAAGGGCTCGTCGAGTAACAACAGCCGCGGCTGAGTGATCAGGGCCCGGGCCAGGGCCACGCGCTGCTGCTCCCCCCCGGAAAGTTTCCAGATTTTCTGCCGGGCATGCGCTGCCAAACCGAACAAGGCCAGGAGATCGAGCGCCTGCTGCCGCGCCACGGCACGCGGCACGCGCTGCTCGACCAATCCGAAAGCGACGTTGTCGACCACATCCAGATGCGGGAACAAGGCAAAATCCTGGAACATCAGCGCAAAGTGCCGCCGTTCGGGCGCCTCGCACGTGATGTCCTGGCCGGCAAAATGAATACGGCCGGCATCGGGCATTTCGAGGCCGGCAATCATCTTGAGCAAGGTGCTTTTGCCTGAGCCGGATGGCCCCAGGATGGCCACGGTTTCGCCAGCAGGAACGTTGAGATCGAGACCGTCAGCCAATCGCCACGCCCCCCCGGAGGGATCGCGAAAGGTTTTGTGCAGGGCGATGAGTTCAAGCATGAAAGTGATCCTTGCGTCTATTCGCCCGGCTCGCGGCAGCCGCCGCGCCACGCCCCGGCGTTCTTTCGATCAGCAGGAAGGCGGACAAGGACAGCGCCATCAACAGACAGGCGAGCACCAGTGCGGCATCCAGATTGGCAGCCCCCGGCTGACCCAAGCGTTGGTAGATCAAGGTGGTCAGCGTCATCCATTCGGGGCGGGACAGGAACAGGGTAACCGCAAACTCGCCCAGCGAGGTCGCCGCGGCAAAGGCCATCCCGCGCCGCAGGGCCGGTGAAATCAGCGGCAGAGTCACCCGCCAGAAGCAGCGCCAGGGGCTTGCGCCCAGCGTCCGCGCCGCCTGTTCAAGATTGGCCGGCAGGCTGTCGAGCGCCGAACCGATCGATTTGGCAACGAAGGGGTACGCCAGCAACGCATAGGCGGCAAGCAGCAGGGAGAGGCTGGCCGTCCATTGCGGGTAGAGCAGGAGCAGCCCGAAGGCCACGGTCACTGGCGAAACCACGAAGGGCAGGAAGGCGCTGGCACGCAGCCACACCGACTGCCGGGCCGCCAGTGCGTGAGTCAGCCCAAGGACGGTCGCCAGCGCAAGGGCACAGAAGGAAAAGCGCAGGGTGTTGCCAAGCGCCAGGCGCGTCTCCTCGGCAAGCAGAACCGCCAGTACGGAAGGCCCAGCCAGAGTGGCGCGCATGACGATGGCCAGCAGCGGTGCGGCACAAAAAACGAGGAGCACAAACAGCGCGGCAGCCACCACCCCCCATTGCCAGAAGTTTGCCGGTTGGCGCAAGGCAATGACATCGGCCCGCCCGGGAGCCGCCAAGCGTTTCTCGACCAGGGCATAGAGCCAGGCGATACCGCCGTTGAGCACCATCATGCAGAGTGCCAGCGCACCGGCTTCGGCGATTTTGAGTTCGTGCGCTACCAGGGTATAGATTTCGACTTCGACGGTCGCAAAACGCTGCCCGCCAAGAATCAAGGCCAGCCCGAAACCCGAAAAACAATACAGGAAGACGAGGCACAAGGCCGACGCCAGCCAGGGCGCGACCGCCGGCCACTCAACCCGCCAGAAGGCTCGCCAGGGCGTGGCCCCGAGTGTGCGCGCCGCAGCCACGCGCGCAGCGCTGACCTGCCCCAGGGCATCGACCCCGGCGCGCACCACGACGCACAGGTTGAAAAACAGGTTGCCGTAAAGGAGGAGCCAGGGCGTGCCCTGCAGGTGGAAGCCCAGCCAGCCGCTGAGCAATCCGCGCGGCCCCCACAGGGCAAGCACACCCAGCGCGGCCACCAGGGTCGGCACAACGAAGGGCAGCATGAGCAAACGCAACACCAGAGTGCGTCCGGCGAAGTCGTAACGCGCCAGCACCCAGGCCACCGGCAAGCCCAGGACCAGCGCCAGCAGGCAGGTCAAGGCCGCCTGCAGAAAAGTCCAGACAATGCGCCAGCGCAGGTAATCGTCCTGCCACAGGGGGCCGACCATACCAGCCAGCGCGCCGCCTCCACCCTCGAACAGCAGACGGCATACCGGCGCGAACAGCAGGATCAGCAGGAACGCCGCCGGCAAAAAGCCGATGGCGAAGCGCTGCGACAGCGACCGAGGAAGCATCGAACGCTTACTTCAACACCACTTTCGTCCAGCGGCTAACCCAATCGGCGCCTTTCTCGGCAATCGTCTCGGAACTGAAGCTGTCCACGTTGCCGGGTTCGACGGCATGACGCATGACCTCGGCACGGGCGACGCCGGGTTCGGCAGGGAACATCCACATCGACGTCTGTAAGGCCTCCTGCACAGCCGGCGAACGCATGAACTCGACGAAGCGCACCGCTGCATCGCGCTGACCACCGCCCTTGATCAAGGCCACGCCCTCGACCTGACGGAACACCCCGCCTTTGAGGAACAGGACGCCAGTCGGCGGTTCGGTGATTTTCTCTTTGCTGTAGAACACCTCTGCGGCCGGACTGGTGGCATAGCTCACAACCAGCGGACGGGTGCCGCCGTTCTTGGAAAATTCGGTGTAGTAGGCTTCGCTCCAGCCTTTGGTCACCTTGACGCCATTGGCACGCATGCGCGCCCACCAGTCGAAGGCCGCGCTCTCGCCGAGCCCGGCGATGGTTGCCAAGAGGAAGGCCTGGCCGGGACTCGACGTTGCCGGGTTCTGCACGACCAGGAGATCGCGATACCGGGGTTGCGCCAGATCCTCGAGCGTCTTGGGCAACGGCAGACCGGACTTGGCAAACGCCGCCTTATCGTAGTTCAAAGCGACATAGCTGTAGTCGACCGCCACCACCCCGCTCCCCACGCCTGGCGCACCGGGACGAACCGAGGGCACGCCCGCATAGGGTTCGATGACATTGGCTGTTTGCACCTTGGTAAATTGCGCGTTATCGATGCCGAACACCACGTCGGCAATCGGTTTGGCCCGCGTCAGGATCAGCTTGTTGACCATCTCGCCCGAATCCCCGCCCTTGATCACGCTGAGCTTGACCCCGGCCTGCGCCTCGAACTGGGCCAGCAAGGGCTTGGGGAGGGAAAACGAATTGTGCACCAGCACCCGCAACTCCGCGGCAGACGCCAGCGAAGCGGCACACAAGGAAAGCAGGGCGCAGGTTGTTGGCAGAACAAGGGAAAAGAAACGCCGCTTCAAGATGTCATCCTCTCGACAGAAAGGCCAAGAGTATCCTTGAGCGTAGCGTGCCGGTCAAACGCCAGCCACAGTTTCCCCTCGTGCCGATGCCGGAACAAGCGACAAGGCATGCCGGGCTGTGAAACGGAAAAAAACAAGAGCCTCAAATGCGTTCATGCGCTGGACGACATGGCATCGTCCAGCGCATGAAACCCGAAGGAAGCCAGGAATCGGCGGCCGAACGCCAACGGCGTCGGCCACCAAGTCTGGGCGGCGAGTGAATCAGCTCGCGCCGGGAATGGGAATGAAGACCGGGGTTGCCGGGCCAAGCGGAATTTCCAGAGCCACCCACACGATCACTTGCAGGATACCGGAGAACAAAATACCCATCGAGTAGGGAAGCATCATGGCCGCCAGGCTGCCCATGCCGAATTCCTTGTTCCAACGCTGGCAGAAAA
>CAZHFS010000277.1:235-4294 GCA_964531885.1 uncultured Propionivibrio sp. | reverse complement strand
CATCGTCCGGCTCTGTTGCGTGCGCCGCTTTACCAAAGCGGATCGCGAGTCATGGACGAATATGCTCTACTGGTCTGGCGCGTTGCTGTCTTGAAGAAAGCGAGAAGGCAAAAACACACGTTGAAAACGCAGTACAAGCCTGGATCGATTACCGCCGAATGGTTGCGTCATCTGGCTAAGCTGTCACGTTTCGAGCATGGCCCACGCCTCGCTATCGAGTATTTGGCGGACATTGGGATCATTCTGGTGATTGAAGATCACTTCAAAAAGACCTACCTAGATGGCGCAGCCATGCTCGATGACGGCACGCCTGTTGTTGCGTTGACGCTGCGCCACGATCGAATCGACAACTTCTGGTTTGCGCTACTCCACGAGTTGGTCCACGTGCAAAAGCACCTGAACCCAGAGCATCTGTTCATCGCCGACAACCTTGATGACAAGACTCGGAGCAGCAAAGAAGAAGATGAAGCTGATGCTGGCGCTCAGGAAGCCCTTATCCCGGCAACGGAATGGGCGGCAGCCAATGTCAGTCGCAATCCAACGACAGCCAATACGCTGGATTTGGCAGACAAACTACGGATTCACCCGGCGATCGTCGCAGGTCGGGTACGTCATGAAACGGAGAACTGGCGCTTGCTGAAAGGCATGACCGGAGAAGTCCGACATTTTTTTTCTGACCAGTTGGGAGGTGTTGCTCAGATCATGTAATCAAAAACGAGCCAACACCACCAAAGGGAAAGCCCCGAAGCGCGCCAACGCTTCAGGGCTTGGTAAGGTGAATAGGGGGCTACCAAACCACCTATGCACACAATGTCTTGTGGAAGACAGCGAATTCTAACACTTCGCAGTGCATGGGCAAGCCAAATCCCCCTCGACTTTCATGAGAAATGGCTATGGCCTTTACCCGTCGAAAGAGCGTTTTTGTACGCGCTTACACCCGCATTCGCTTCGGTGCGCGGGAGTTTGTGTGTCAGCACTGGCGCTCGTGCCCCGGTCAGATGGAACTTTTCGCCTGACCCAACTCGCGGGAGTCCGCTAGCCCCTGATTCCCGCCCCATGCACTCTTTCAAACTGTTAGGAGCATTACCATGGCTACAAAAAAGGCCATCAATGAGCAAACCTCCGCCCGTGTTGCATCCAAGGCGGCAAAGCTGTTGAGTAACCCGAAATCGTCCGCGGCAGTGAAGTCTATTTCCGCATCGGCATTGACTCAGCGTGTTCGCAGTAAATCAAAAAGCCGCTGACCCCTCTGCTAAGTTGATCCGTGGGCCCGCCATGTGCGGGCTTACTATTTTCTTCATTGATCGCCAGGCGTAGCGATTCGTGGCCGTCTGGACATGTGCAGGTCTCCGTGACACGGACTTTAACCCCCGGAATATGCCGAATACATAATCAATGGCAAATTGGAGAAGAAGTGAGCGCCATGACTGAACATCCCAAAGTTTTCATCTCAAATAGCTGGTCCGGCCCTGACTATGAGCAGGATGTCATCAAACTAGCAACGGACTTTGCGTAATCACTGTGTTGATGCGATCTTGGACAAGTGGGACCTCAAGCCAGGTCAGCGCCAACGCGGGATTTGTTCAGCGTGTCCTTAGCTGTTTAGGGACTTGGTGAATTTTCGGGAATGAGGTGTGACGTTGGTTTTGCATGCAAAACTTGTTTTTTCGTGTGGCTCAAAGCCAAAAGAATGCGAGTTTTAGTCGCTAGGGATCGTGGGCAGACGAGTTTGTATGCTGACAATAGTGTGAGCTGGGTTAATGGACCTTGGCGTACTGATCCGGGGTACTTCATTTAGCATCCTTGGTGAGTTGTCTATCATCGGTGAACAAGTTCATCTGACAAGGGAAGGCCTGAACGAGGCGCTGGCAAACTAATCCAATAATTGGTGCAGTTGTGATCATTGTGCCGTTGCTGACCGCAGTAGAAGAAATGTGGCGCGGGATGACGACGCTTTGCAACCGTTTTCCGCTGCGTATGCGAACAACTTCGCCTCGAAGTGTATGTCGTCGTTGAATGACAGCATCACAAACACAAGTGGAAAGCGGTGCGGTTCTCCCGAGTTTCTGACCGATGGCGATCTTCAATCTGGCATCTGTCGATGTGCATGCTAGTTCGATCAGTGCTGGTGATACGTGTAATGCAACTAGCCGTGCTATGGCTTGCCGTATGTGATTTTCCTTCAGTACATCGAGAACTAGGGGGGGGCGGCTAGGTTGACCAGACATACGCGCGTTAACTCCAATCGCTCTCGATAACGATCTGATGGTATTGAGCATGGTTGTGGAAAGATTGCGTGCGCTTCCAGGTAGGTATGATTCATCTCCATCGGCGGAGTGTTCGATCATGAGTGAAGCATCGTTCTGGCTAATGATATGTGTGATGTTAAAGCGACAATGAGGACCGAATACTCCATGTGCGACAAATTTTAGAATCCTCACTAGCTCATGCGCGGACGCTGTAGGCAGGGCCGGAGTGATTCTCAAGACAGGAATAGTTACAGTTGCCATTCTGGGCTCCTCCGTGAGAAATAGTCGGCGACTATGCCGCAGGCATGGCGGCGCCCGGCCGACGCAGGGGCGTTTTGGCCGGCGATTCGATCTCGACGAACGAAGACGCGGTGTAGTGGGGCTTTTTACGGTAGCGCAATGAATAATTGCGCGTAAGCGACAAATCGAGCGATTTGGACTAGCTGGCTAGTTTTGGAACATGAGAGTGATTATGTGTCGTCGTAACAGATAATCGAGTGTTAACACCTGCGAGAGAGACTTAGATGCAGCCCTCAATTTCAGATATGGAACCATCACTAGATGATGGTTTGAGCAATATTCCGCTCAGTATTAGCCGTATGGCTTTGGGCTCGCTTTGTGTGGGGCCAGCTACCCGAAACCAATATGCCTAAGCAAACCTCGTCAGTCAACTATTTTCGCGGCGGACACCTGTTTTACCCGAAACCTGAATACAGAAATGCAAGAAGTTCGGTCCAGGCGGTGCTGATGTTGCCACTCCTCTGGTCTTGTCGGCTTAGCCAGCGTTTCCCCGCTGTCGCAGGGCGAGACTGCATTCCTTTCAAACCACTTAATTTAAGCTGATGCTCCAAGTCGCGAACGATTTGCCCTGGCATTAATATCTGACCTTTTTTTGCTCTAAGCCAGAGTGCTGCCGAGCTGACAAGGTTGCGTAGTTGTTCATCGGCAGGTAATTTCTGCCAGAGATTGATTGCGACTGATGTCTCCTCTGGGGAGAGTCGAGGGCGACGTTGAATTCGACGCGTTAGATGTCCGTTGATTTCCAGATGCCGAACCCGCTCGCGAATCATTTGCGCGTGTTCACTACTATCACTGGTAGTTTGCCGAACGCGTGCATTTGCATAGACATCCCAAGCGTGATGCATTTCTAGCTGATGAACATTCTCACTGACATCAGCACTGGCGCATTGAAGTTCAATTGGCTGATACCGCATGCGACCGGCCAATACATCGCGAATGGCCTTGGCCGGAAAATTTCGCCGCAGCGAATCTTGATAAAAGGTAATGGCCGCTGTTAATACGGTGGCGCCGCGTTGTTGCCTGCGCTCCAGGCTGCGAGGGTTGTTCCCTGCAAGCAGCGAAAGAAACGATAAGTCAGCCTCTTTGGCGACGAGTTGGCAACAATAGTGGTAATGCGCCAATTCAGTGACATGGATGTAGGAAACGAGACCTGTTTCCGGAGAGGCATGACCAGCTGCGAAGGTTCTCCACCACACATCGCCGGCGCGTTCCGGCGTCGTGGGGTCGCCGTACCCGAGAGGGGCTCTGCCTTCCAGAAAAAGGTTTGAAACAAAGGTGTGACGTAAGTGACGAGGGCGAAGAAGAGGGTCTCCCGATGCTGAGCGGAGTGCCTCAATGAGCAAGCGCTGGGCTACTTCGACATGTTCGAGCTTGTTGGTAGCTCCGGAGGCAAACAGGTATTCTCCCGCACGATCACGGCTGCGTTGCGCAGCCTTTCGTGCGTGTAGATCTAGGTATTCCGCAAGAAATTTGAGCTCGTCTTGTGGCAGCTTTATCGGGCCAATTAGGC
>CAZHFS010000277.1:0-225 GCA_964531885.1 uncultured Propionivibrio sp. | reverse complement strand
TTAGGCGTAATGCATTTTTACTCTTCCGGCTTGTAATAGCGGAGGCGGTGACACGTAGCGTTGCGTAACCAGTAGCGCGTAGTGTAATGGCGCCCGCTGTCACTTCAGCGGCCTCTCCGGTCCTAAGTCCAAAACGATAAAGAATGACCAATAGCGCACGCGCAAAATTAATGATATATGAATTATGAGCTGACTTTTCTAGCGATTCGAAGATATGCCGGTAAA
>CAZHFS010000276.1:0-4322 GCA_964531885.1 uncultured Propionivibrio sp. | reverse complement strand
GTGCTGTTCCCGATCGTGATGCACGGGGAATCGCCCTCTGTTCTGCTTACGCAGCGTACCGACGATCTAAAGCATCATCCCGGCCAGATCAGTTTCCCTGGTGGTCGGGTCGAGGAGGGGGACGTTTCGTCAGCTGCAACGGCCTTACGCGAGGCGTGGGAAGAGGTTGGTTTGCCGTCATCGCAGGTCGAGGTGCTTGGCTATCTTCCTGAATATCGCACCGGCACAGGCTATCGGATCACTCCGGTTGTTGGTCTGGTCACGCCTCCATTTACCTTACATCTGGACGCAGGTGAGGTTGCTGAGGCGTTTGAAGTGCCGCTTTCCTTCCTGCTCGATACCGCCAATCATCGTGAGTACGAGCGCGAATACCAGGGGCGGATGCGGCGCTATTTCGCCATGCCTTATGAGCGTTATTTCATCTGGGGAGCGACGGCCGGAATCATTGTATCGCTTACTCGAGCGCTGGCCGTGACTGTTGATTGAGCAGAGCAGGAAGCCGTTGTGCGCACCTGCTCCGGCTATGTTATGTTGTTATCTTAAATCATTTGCTGAGTCAGCTTGGTTCTCCTTGCCGGTGACATGGTTCTCTTTTCCGTAATCGTCGTCTTGCTGCTTGAGCAGCTACGCCCGCTGCCGTATGGTCGCTGCGTGAAGCATCCCGTTGCTATGCTGGCCAATTGGGTGGAACGGCGCTTCAATGCCGGCGAACGATCCAATGGTGGCTTGGCCTGGTGCGTTGTCGTGGGCGGATTTACCCTTCTGGCCGGCGGAATGCATGTGGTGCTCTCCTGGCTTAATCCATTGCTCGGTTGGTTGTGGACCATTGCCTTCCTCTATCTCACGCTTGGCTTTCGGCAGTTCAGCCATTATTTTTCTGGCATTCATCTGGCCTTGCGCTTGGAAGATCTGTCTTCCGCGCGTCGTTTGCTGAGCGAGTGGCGTGGCATTTCCAGCGATGGGCTGTCTGCCTCCGATATCGCAAGGTTGTCGATTGAGCAGGCCTTGATTGCCGCGCATCGGCATGTTTTTGGCGTGCTGGCCTGCTTTGTCCTATTGCCCGGGCCTTGCGGGGCTGTGCTCTACCGCCTTGCGGCTGAACTCGATACCGTCTGGGGGCAGCGTACGCTTGAGCGAGAGGACCATTTTTCCCGCTTTGCACGGCAGGCTTTTTTCCTCATCGACTGGGTGCCGATCCGGTTGTCAGCGCTCATTTTTTCGGTGGTTGGGCATTTCGAAGACGCGCTGTTCAGCTGGCGATTGCGTGGTGAGCAAAGCGAACGCAGTCTGGTCGTGACATGCGGGGCAGGCGCGCTCGGTGTGCGGCTCGAAGGCGGCGCTGAGACAAACGGCGAACCGGCCGACAGCGGGCACATGCAAAGCGCCGTCGCGCTTGTCTGGCGGGCGCTTCTACTCTGGCTTATGCTGCTTTTACTGCTCGGTTTTGCCGGGCTGTTCGCCGGCTGAGGCGGGTTTTTCGCCATTCGACTCGTTGTCTTTGCCTTGCTGATAAAAGGCAAAACCGTTTCGTCCTGCCGCCTTGGCCTGGTACATGGCAAGGTCGGCCTGCTTGAGCAACTCGAACGCGGTGGCTTCGTGGTTGGCAAATAGGGTGATGCCGATGCTGGCGCTGGTGCGGTAGCGTTCGTCCCCCAGATCATAGGGGTCCTGCAGAATGGTCAGAACCTTGCGGGCCACCGTTTCAGCCTGACGGCGGGACTCGGCGTGCGTTTTGCTCAGGTCGGCCAACATGATGACGAATTCGTCACCGCCAAAGCGTGCTGCTGTATCTTCCTCACGCACACAGGCGCTTATCCGTTGCGCGGCTTGCTGAAGTAGCAGGTCGCCCTTGTCGTGACCGCGGGTGTCGTTGAGTTGCTTGAAATGGTCAAGGTCGAGGAAAAGCAATGCCCCCTGGTTGCCGCTGCGGGCGCTTGCCGCTTGTGCCAGGTGTAGGCGGTCGAGCAGCAGGCGACGGTTCGGCAGGCGGGTTAATGGATCGTAGAAAGCCAGGTGGCGAATCGCATCCTCGTTGGCCTTGCGTTGGGTAATGTCGGTCAGAGTACCGATGTAGTGGCTTACCGATCCGAGTTCGTTGCGCACGGCGCTGATCGTCAACCACTCAGGGTAGACGGCACCATCCTTGCGTCGATTCCAGATTTCGCCAGCCCATGATCCCGTGTCATTGATTTGAGTCCACATGGCGCGATAAAAGGCATCGTCATGTCGTCCGGATTTGAGAATCCTGGGCGTTAGCCCGACGACGTCTTCGCTGGCATAGCCAGTGATCCGGGTGAACGCCTGGTTGACGCGCAAAATGGTGCGTTGTGCATCGGTAACCAGCATCCCTTCTTGTGCCTCGAACGCGGTTGCGGCAATGCGCAATTCATCTTCAGTCTCCTTGCGGCTAGTGACGTCCTGTACCGAGCCGACGCAACGTAACGGTATGCCTGCGGGGTCAAATTCAACGGCGCCCCGGAGGCTGATCCAATGGCGACGATGCTTGATATTGGTTCGATGTTCGTTGCTTAGCGGGGATCCACTCAGGGCCTGTTGCCAGGCATCGCTTAATGCCGGGAGGTCTTCGGGATGGACGAGTGCGAGGTAACCGTTACGGGTGGTTGATGCGTCCAGCGGGAGGCCAAAAATCCGGCAAGTTTCAGGCGACAGGGAGATTTGGTCGCTACGGAAGTCGAGAACCCAACTGCCGATATGAGCCACTTCCTGCGCCCTGGCCAGGTCGGTGGCGACGCTCTGGGCTTCGCTTGTGCGTTTTTCCAGTTGAATGCTCAGGGTAGTAACCTCGCGCAGCCGTTCACGGTATGAGCGGATCAGTGTCACGATGAGCAGCGTTGAAAAACCGATGCAGATCAGTTGTATCACTGCGTGCAGTAGTATCGGAGCCTGGGGGTGTTGGGGGAGTGCGCCGAGAGATTCCCCCAGCAGCAAGGCGATTGTCGTCAATGCGCTGAGCAAGGCGGCGACGATCGCGCTGCGCATGCCAAGCAGCCAGCCTGAAAGGATCACGATGAGCGGGTAGACGACAACCAGTGTTCCGCGAACCCCTCCGAAACAGAACAGAACGCTGCTGATCACCAGCCAGATGCCGATTAACTGCCAGCGCAACCCCTTGCGCAAACGTCCTCGATGAATTTGCCACAGGGAGAGCGCGGAGAAGCAGACCAGCAAGGCTGGACCCAGCAGCCGACTGGCAGGTTCCGTTTGCCCCAGAATCAGCACGCCCAGCACTAGCAGTGAGGCGACAATCACCACCCAGACTGTGGCTTTGACGAAAACAAGGGGGAGCCCCCAAGCCACGGGATGGAATCGCTTGTGTTCGGAAAGTGGCCTTGACATGATGGCATTCGTTCCGAATGGTCTCCACCCACTATAGACCATACAGCAGCCATGGGCAGAAGGAAGCGGAGATCAGTAGCGCAGGTAATGCTGGCGGGTGTTCAGCCAGTCTTTTTCGTCGGCGTTTGCTAGTTGATCGAGATCGCCTGGCGTGGCACAGGGGTCGTCGACCCAAAGACGTAGTAGCGGGCTGCCGTTGATCAGGTCGATGGCTAGGCGGTCATGCTCGTATTCGTAAGCGAATTCTCGCCATAACGGGTAGTCGGGGTAGTTCAACCTGATCGACTTGAAAGCCAGTGCCATCAAGCGCCAAGGGCGAAAGGTGCGATGTGCGTAACTGCCATCCTCGACGTGGATTTGCACACCATGACAGAGCGTTTGCGCGTGCTTGTGGAAAGTGGGCTCAAACCAGCATTCGCGCAGTCGACAGCCAGCGACCCAGTCGGGTGCGAGGGTGTGCATGCGTGCAAGGATGGTTCGTGCATCCAGATCAGGTGCGCCGAACAATTCGAGCGGTCGGGTTGTGCCGCGTCCTTCAGAAAGCGTGGTTCCCTCGAGCATGACCGTGCCGGCGTAGCAGCGGGCCATTGAGAGGTTCGGGGCGTTAGGGCTGGGGTTGATCCAGGTTCGTTCGCCGAGCGGCCAGCCGTAACCAGGGGCTGTTTCTGGCTCCCAGCCTGTCATGCGGATGACGCGAGTGTCGACATCGAGCCTCAGGGTGGCAACAAACCATTCGGCCAGTTCTCCCATGGTCAATCCGTGTCGCATGGGCAGTTCGCCGGCGCCGACAAAGCTTTCCCAGCCTTGACGCAGGGTCAGCCCCTCAATCGGCCGGCCGGCCGGGTTGGGGCGGTCGAGGATCCACACCGATTTGCCATGAGCCGCCGCGGCTTCAAGCATGTAGCGCAGGGTGGTGATGAAGGTGTAGATGCGGCAGCCGAGATCCTGCAGGTCGACGAGCAGCA
>CAZHFS010000275.1:0-4378 GCA_964531885.1 uncultured Propionivibrio sp. | reverse complement strand
CGCCTACGCCAAGTACAGCGAAACCGGCGCCGACTACGTCTATAACATGGAGCGCTTGCGCCGCAAGTTCGAGACCGCCAAGACGCTGGTGCCCGCACCGGTACTCAAGAAGGCCGCTGAGCCGACCCGCTATGGCGTGCTCTACTACGGTTCGACCAGCCCGGCGATGGCCGAGGCTGCCACGCTGCTGGCCAAGGACGGCGTGCATGTCGACCTGATGCGGGTGCGTGGTTTCCCGTTTGCTGCCGAGATCGAGGACTTCGTCGCCAGCCATGACGCGGTCTATGTCGTCGAGCAGAACGAAAGCGGCCAGCTGCGCATGCTGCTGATCAACGAATGTGAAATCGATCCCAAGCGTCTCGTCCGCGTCCTGCACTACGACGGTACGCCGATCACTGCCAGCTTCATCGCTGGCAAGATTGCCGAAAACATCGCGGCGCGCGAAAAAGCTGCGCCCGTTCGCCAACAGGTGGCCTCATGACCTATCTCGCCAAACCCAAACTGCTGCGCCCGGATACCCCGCGCAACGCGCTCGGCTATACCCGCCGCGACTACGAAGGGGCGATCTCGACGCTGTGTGCCGGTTGCGGTCACGACTCGATCAGCGCCGCCGTCGTTCAAGCCTGCTTTGACCTCGATATCGAGCCGCACCGCGTGGCCAAGCTTTCGGGCATCGGCTGTTCGTCGAAGACGCCCGATTATTTCCTCGGCAACTCGCACGGCTTCAACACAACGCATGGGCGCATGCCCTCGGTGCTGACCGGCGCGGCGATGGCCAATCGCGAACTCTTGTACCTCGGCGTTTCCGGCGACGGCGACTCGGCGTCGATCGGTATTGGCCAGTTCGCCCACGCCATGCGGCGCGGGGTGAACATGTGCTACCTCGTCGAGAACAACGGCGTTTATGGCCTGACCAAAGGCCAGTTCTCGGCCACCGCCGACAAGGGCTCGAAGAGCAAGCGCGGCGTGGTCAACAGCGACAGCCCGATCGACCTCGTTTCGCTGGCCCTGCAGCTTGGCGCCACTTACGTTGCGCGCAGCTTCTCGGGCGACAAGGAACAGCTGATTCCGCTGATCAAGGGCGCGCTGCGGCACCGCGGCTCGGCGCTGATCGACGTGCTCAGTCCCTGCGTGACCTTCAACAACCACGCCGGCTCGACCAAGAGCTACGACTATGTGCGCGAGCACAACGAGGCGGTCAACCGGCTCGACGTGATCCTGCCGCGCGACAAGATCGAAACCTCGTATGCGCCGGGTTCGCTGCGCCGGGTCGTGCAGCACGACGGTTCGATCCTGCACCTGCGCAAGGTCGATTCCGACTACGATCCGACCGACCGCGTGGGCGCCATGAACTACCTGCAGGAACGCCAGGCCCTTGGCGAGATCGTCACCGGCCTGATCTACGTCGACAGCAGTGCCGATGACCTGCACCGCCACCTGAATACGGTCGAAACGCCGCTCAACAAACTGGGCGACGCCGATCTGTGTCCGGGCAGCAAGGTGCTCGAAACGATCAACGCCTCGCTGCGCAGTCGCTGAGCGTCGCCGGCCGGCAGGCCGGATGAGGTTTGAAACGGCGAAGGCTAAACCCTTCGCCGTTTTTCTTTGCGGCGCCAGCCATTCGTCTGGACTGGCTGCTGCATACGCCTGCAACCGGCCAGAAGGCGCAGCCTTAGCAGATCAAAATCAACAGACAAACTTCGGGGCGGCGGGCTTGCCTAGAACTTTTCGAAGCAACAAAGGCTTGAGGCGCATGCCGGCGCACAAGACTACGCTTTGTGCAGGCTGTCGAATGAGTGATAAACGCGGCGAAGCAGACGATTCTCGATTTGGCAATCCACTCTGACGGTCTCGATCAGCGCGGCTATAAATTGAGCGATCGTCCCATTGACGGGGGTGTTGCGCCGCGTCAGATAACTTGTCGCGTTGTGGGGCAATGGTTCTTCAAGCGCCACGCCCTCGACACGGTAACGATCGCGAACGGCCTCGAGCAGTGGGCTTGGCATCAGGCACAACATGTCGCTGTTTTCAATCATCTGCAATGCGATAAGCGTCGACCGGGAATAGTGCAGTCGGTGCGCCTCTGGACGTTTCGGATCCTCTGGTGCCGAGTTGAAAAACTCCTGTAGCGGCGATTTGTACTGGTCGATCTCGTGGCTGAGAATCCAGGACTGGCCGCGCAATGCTGAGAGTGTACGCGCTTCTTGGAGTGGATGGCCGCGCCGGCAAACAATGGCCTGCTCGTAGGAAAACAGTGGTCGGCTGATCAGGTCGCGCGGAGTCTGCTCGGGGGCCAAGCCGACGGCGATGTCGAGTGAGCCTTCGCGCAGTGCCGTGTAATCGGTACCGAAGGTTTCGACGAGGTTAAGACTGACATCCGGACGCGCGGCAAGAAAGCGGTTGACCGTTGAGGCCAGCAGAGATTGTGCAATCCACGGCGTGACGCTGATGGACAGCTTGGTTTCGACTGTGGCTTGCATCCGGTTGATTTCGTCCACGGCGCCCCGCACTTCATTGGCGATCACCCGTGCCCGCAGGAGTAGCGCGTGCCCCGCTGGTGTTACTACCGGCCCTTGTGCCCGCCGTTCCAGCAAAGGCATGCCCACGACATTTTCCAGCTCGTGAAGACCTTTGCTGATTGCCGCAACCGAAACTCCCCGGGACTGTGCTGCCATGCGCAGGCTTCCGTGCTCGGCGACAGCAATCAGGTACTGAAGTTGATGAAATTTCAGCTCGGGAGATCGGCTGCTCATTGATCGGGGGTGTTCACTTTCTTGCGACATGTCAACCATTGGTTTACTAGGCATGTTCCCGGGGCTCGCATCTAATGACACCGAAGGCGGTTTGCTTGGTACACAACGTCACCGACCTGCCGCCTGACTCCCGAAAATCATACGGCAAAGAAGCCATCGAAACCATGATACTTGACTCGTTGATTGTTCCTGGCATCGCAACAAATGCGACCGAGAGCATCGCCCTGCGCCATCACCTGCACGCCCATCCCGAACTTGGGTACGAGGAATTTCGAACCAGTGACCTGATCGCCCAAAAGCTGGAGGAATACGGCTATGTGGTGCATCGCGGACTGGGTGGCACAGGTGTCGTCGGATCGCTGAAAAAAGGCAACGGTTCCCGTAGGCTGGGCCTGCGTGCCGACATGGATGCCTTGCCCATGGATGAGCGCACAGGACTCGCCTACGCCAGCACAACGCCGGGCAGGATGCATGCGTGCGGCCATGACGGCCACACTGCGGCGCTGCTCGCTGCCGCCCGCTATTTGGCTTCGGACTGTGCGTTCGACGGTACGCTGAACCTCGTTTTTCAGCCCGCCGAGGAGGGCTACGGCGGCGCACGTCGGATGATTGAAGACGGCTTGTTCCAGCTGTTTCCGTGCGACGCGATCTTTGCCTTCCACAATATGCCGGGTTATCCGGTCGGGAAATTCGGTCTGCTTCCAGGGCATTTCATGGCCTCCTCGGACTCGGTCATCATCAAGGTTACCGGTCGTGGCGGGCATGGCTCGATGCCGCATCTGACTGTCGATGCAACAGTCGTGGCGGCGCATATCGTCGTCGCCTTGCAGACGATCGTCTCACGCAACGTCGATCCCAGGGACATGGCCGTCGTCACGGTCGGCGGATTGAATGCCGGAAGCGTGCCGAACATCATCCCGGAAACAGCTGAATTGCGCCTATCGGTGCGCGCCTATTCTTCGGCAGTGCGCGAAGCCCTGCGCCAGCGGATTACCGAGCTCGCGCAAGCCCAAGCTGCCGTTTTCGGCGCGCACGTGGATATCGACTACCAGTGGCGCTATCCGGCACTGCACAACAACCCGGAGATGACCACCTTCGTGCGGCAAGTCATCGAGAACTGGCTTGGCCGTGACGCACTTATCAGCGACATGGCACCGCTGACCGGCAGCGAAGACTTCTCGTTTATGCTCAACGAGTGCCCCGGCTGCTATGTCGTAATCGGCAACGGTGAAGAAGGCCACCACGGTTGTTCGCCTCACAATCCTGGCTACGATTTCAACGATGACCTTCTGGCCATTGCCGCGAGTTACTGGGTAAAGATCGCCGAGGCTTACCTGCGCTGAAGGCTGGCCCGTCTGAGATGGCCGCTGCATGCGCTCTGCAGCCGGCCTGGAGGGCGCATCCAGACGCCCTTTGCGCGGCCAGGGCTTGAAATCGATTAACCAAGAAGGACACGAAGAGCACGAAGAAAGCGAGAATCATTGAATGACCGCCCCTTCCTCGCATTCATCAAAAGGCGGATTACTCGGGTTTGCTGGATTGATTGCTTTTTCTTCGTGCGCTTCGTGGTTGTTTTTTGCCTTGGCCGTGCACGCCGCTCAGAACGGTGCCGGGCAGGTGAATTC
>CAZHFS010000274.1:0-4405 GCA_964531885.1 uncultured Propionivibrio sp. | reverse complement strand
GCCAAATTGTATCCGGGGTCGTGGAGCGAGTGGTGCAGCGACCCGGCGCGCCCGGTCGAGCGCTGAACCCCGCCTGGCCTGTTCGTCAGGTGAAAAACCGCAAAGACCGGCCGCGAGCCGGTCTTTTTATGCCCTGGGAGCCAATATCCATGCGCCTTCCAGACCGGCTGCCGGGCGCAGCGGGCGGGCGTTTCGGCGGACTATGCCTATGGAATTGTCCTCGGCGCTTTGGTAACTACCGGGGCTCGATGTGGATTCCCTTGTCTCGGGTATAGCGCAGCCCCAGGCCGAGGTTTGTCGCCCAGCGGGAGCTTAATCGGTTGAAAAAATCGGTGCTTTGCATCTGGGCGAACTCGTTTTGCCAGCGCATGACGGTGGCTTTCTCTGTGCCCTTCGAGAGAAGGATGTAGGCGCTGCGTTCCTCGATGAGGTAGGCGAGGCGCACGCTGCCAGCTGGTGCGCCGATCGCCTCGAGGTTGGGGCCCAATTCAAGGTCCGAGAGCACGGCGAGGTCCACGCGTCCGGCCTGCAGCATCAGCAGGCTTTGTCTGTGTGAATTGGTGGCATAGAGCGCCAGCGACTGGTCGGTGACCCATCGGGCGCGCCAGTCCGCGCGCATGCCGGCGATCACCGGGCGCTCGTTGCGCAGATCAGCCAGCGATCGGTAGTGGCGTGCATCATTGGCGCGTGCGAACAACGCGTGCTTGCGGGTAGTGACCGGGCCGACGAAGGAAAAGCCCAGGGCTTCGCGTTCGGGGGTTCTGGCTGCCGTGAAGATGGCCACGTTGGGACCTTGTTGGGCGATGGCATAGGGCTCCGGCACGCGGTCAAAGCCAGTCCTCCTGAGGTATGTGGGGTGGGGGCTTGGGTGGCGCTGGCCAGGGCGTACGCTCGCGCGCCCTCTTGAGTATCGGTCATGCGCCGGACAATGCAAGAAGGCTCTGTGGCGCTTTGCTTCAAAACGTGGTCGCGAGCCGTGTTCCTTGGTCGATGGCGCGTTTTGCGTCCAGTTCGCCGGCGACGTCAGCACCGCCAATGAGGCTGAGTTTTACCCCGGCGGCGCGCAATTCGCTTTCCAAGTCGCGGCACGATTCCTGCCCGGCGCAGATCACCACATGGTCGACCGGCAAGCATTGCGCCTTCCCGTCGATGACAAGGTGCAGCCCGTCGTCGTCAATGCGTTCATAGTGTACGCCGGCATAGAGTTGAACTCCGCGCTGCTTCAATCTGGCGCGCCGGATCCAGCCGGTGGTGCGTGCCAGACCTTCGCCCAGACGCCCCGTCTTGCGTTGCAATAGCCAGACTTGGCGAGGACTGTGCGGCGTTTCGGGAGGCTTAAGCCCACCACGACTTGCGTAGCGTTCGTCGATTCCCCATTCGGCTTCAAATGCCGGGATGGGCGGGCGGCTGTCTGCGGCGTGGGTAAGCAGTTCAGCGACATCAAACCCGATGCCGCCGGCACCGATGACCGCGACCCGCTGTCCCGCCGTGCGGCGGCCTTCAATGAGGTCGGGGTATGCGATGGCTTTGGGATGGTCTAGGCCAGCAATCTCGGGCACGCGGGGGACGACGCCCGTGGCCAGAACGACGTGGTCGTAGCCGGCGGCGATCAATTCGGCGGCACTGACGCGGTGCCCAAGGCGCAACGAGACGCCGCTGGTTGTCAGGCGTTGGCTGAAGTAACGCAATGTCTCCGAGAACTCCTCCTTGCCGGGGATGCGGCGCGCGAGGTTGAACTGGCCGCCGATGCCTTCGCGTGCTTCATAGAGGGTGACCGTGTGCCCGCATTCGGCGGCGCTGGTAGCGCAGGCCAAACCGGCCGGCCCTGCACCGACGACGGCAATACGTCGGGGGGTGCGTGCGGGCGCCAGCTTCAGTTCAGTTTCGTGGCAGGCGCGCGGGTTGACCAGGCAGGAAGCGATCTTGCCGGCAAACACATGGTCGAGGCAGGCCTGGTTGCAGGCGATGCAGGTGTTGATTTCGGCGCTGCGCCGGGCTGCTGCCTTATTGACGAAATCGGCATCGGCCAGCAAGGGGCGGGCCATCGAGACCATGTCGGCACACCCGCTGGACAAGATGTCTTCGGCGACCTGTGGGTCGTTGATGCGGTTGGTGGCGATGAGCGGGACGCTGACTTCGCCCCTGAGCTTTTCGGTCACCCAGGCAAACGCACCGCGCGGCACCAGGGTGGCGATCGTCGGGATGCGGGCTTCATGCCAGCCAATCCCAGTGTTGATCAGGGTGGCGCCAGCCGCTTCGATTTCCTTGGCTAGCGTGACGACTTCCTCCCACGTGCTGCCCTCTTCGACCAGGTCGAGCATCGACAAGCGGAAGATGATGATGAAGTCGTGGCCGACAGCGGCGCGTACGGCGCGTACCGTTTCGACGGCAAAGCGGCAGCGGTTGGCGAAACTACCTCCCCATTCATCGCTCCGTCGATTGGTGCGCGGGGCGATGAATTCGTTGATCAGGTAACCTTCCGAGCCCATGATTTCGACCCCGTCGTAACCGGCCTGGCGGGCCAGGGCGGCGCAGCGGGCGTAATCGGCGATGGTGCCGCGAATGCCGCGAGCGCTCAGGGCACGGGGCATAAAACGGTTGATCGGGGCGCGTAACTTGGAAGGGGCGGCGGCCAATGGGTGGTAGGCGTAGCGGCCAGTGTGCAGGATTTGCAGGGCGATGCGTCCGCCCGCTTCGTGTACCGCCGAGGTGATGCGGCGGTGTTTGCCAACTTGCCAAGGGAAGCTGAACTGGGCGGCCTGTGGGTAGCCACGCCCGGAGAGGTTGGGCGAGAAGCCGCCGGTGACGATCAGGCCGACGCCGCCGCGTGCTCGTTCGGCGTAAAACTCGGCCAGACGATAGAAACCGTGCCGGGCTTCTTCCAGCCCGGTGTGCATCGAGCCCATGAGGACACGGTTGCGCAGGGTGACAAACCCCAGGTCGAGGGGAGCAAGGAGGTGCGGATAGGCAGCGTCAGGCATGCGGTCATCTCCGGTCAGATAAGCGCTATCTTGCCAGACGCAAGGGATAAAAGGTTAGCAAAAAAGCGGTTGGCGTCGGCGCTCCTTGCCCGGTGGTGTGGCGGGCCAGTCTTATGGTTTGCCGTTGGCAGTCAATGAGTCGAGCGCACCGCTCAGCGCGCGTTCGAAGATGGCCTCTGGCAGGACGATGGCGGCTTTGTTGTCGCGTATCTGGCGCACCAGTGCGTCCGGCGCGATCGAGATCGCCTTGGCGGCTCGGTGATTGCTGAACAGCAGAATGCCGCGCTGCGGGCTGATCCAGTTCAGCCGTTCCCGATGGGTGTTGCCATCCTCGTCGCGGAACTCAATCCAGTCGCCGCGTTTGAGGGCGCCGACCTGTCTTTGCAGTTCGCGTTCGTCAGCACGCCACACCGGGGTGGCGTCCACCAGAATGATTTCTTCCACCTCAAGCCCATGGTCAACGCTGCGCGTGATGCGCAGTTCGCCTTCGCTCGGTGGTTTGCCACTCCATGCCAGAGAGGCGTTCTCGCTGGCAGTGGGGGTGGGCGCAGGAAGCGTTGGCGTTTCACCCTTGAGGGCCGCTGCGTGCAACTTGACGAGCGCATCGAAGAAAATGCTGCGTTCCTCTGGCGGGGTGTTGATGCGATCGAGTCCCTTGTTGAGCGTGGAGAGCAGATCCGGCAGCAAACTGACGAGGCGCAGCCGATCATCCGGGGCCCGCTTGCTCTCTATGCTCCAGGCCAGATCGTCCATCAGGCGGATGGCCTTGTCCCAGTCAAGTTTTATCGGGTTGTTGTCGTTCGGGGCGGCATTGAGATCCAAGTGTTGCAGGACGGCGCACCAGTGCGTGTTGAGGAAGTCGGAAAGGGCGACAGGGATCGAACGCAAGGCCAGGAAATCACGGACCGCTCGTTTGGCGCGTTCTGCGGCAGCTTCTTCCTGTTCGCGGCGGAGGACAAGCTGCGTCGCCGGCAGGGCGGCATCTTCCTCTTGGGCCTCGTGCGCGGTGACGAAATGCTCCAGTTCGGTGAGCGCATTGCCGAAGACCTCGACGTCGTGCTCGAACTCGGCCTGGATGCGATCGACGAGTTCGGCGAGTTTGGCGTAGAACGGGTCGTGTTCATCGACATCGTCCCGCCAGCGGATCGCGACGCCAGCAATGCCGGCGAGAAATCGCCGGGTTGGGTGTTGGCGGTCGGCAAAGAAGCCCGGGTTGAGCATGGCTACCTTGAGAACCGGGATTTGCAGTCGGCTGAGCAGGGCTTTGGTAGCCAGCGGGACGTCGGCGTCGTCGAAGATGAAGTCGAACAAGGTGGCGAC
Organism: uncultured Propionivibrio sp.; assembly: GCA_964531885.1. Taxonomy (GTDB): domain Bacteria; phylum Pseudomonadota; class Gammaproteobacteria; order Burkholderiales; family Rhodocyclaceae; genus Propionivibrio. Next base: position 104 of record CAZHFS010000274.1, on the reverse strand, counting down.
GATGTCCAGCGTTACAGCTTCTACGCCAGCAAGTTGCTGGGCGCTGGCTGACTCGCGCACGGCGCGGACCTGATTGACGATTCCCTGCATCTCGCCATCCAGGG